>JACMKO010000050.1 GCA_014380065.1 Leptolyngbya sp. ES-bin-22
ATCAACCTGTTGACCTATCCCTCTCAATCTGACTGATTCTCTCTCTGAAAATCGCCTCGACTTCACGCTCAGGATCAGCCATATCGTATGGATTGGTTGGTAAGTAATGACTCCTACTTGTTCAGATCTCCGGCTTCTCGTAGAAAGCGGCGACTTCGCCTTCACGGGTGATTTATGGCTCAACCCAACAGCCATCCGATTTGATCAGATTGATTAATTCTTCAACGCCTTGCGCTTCCGGGACTTTCTTAATCTCATCGCGTCCACGGTAGAGCGAAATCCAGCCTGCTTGCTTGCCCACATACCCATAGTCGGCATCTGCCATTTCGCCAGGACCGTTCACAATGCAGCCCATCACGGCAATATTCAGACCAGTCAAATGGTTGGTCGCTTCTCGCACTTTATGCAGCACGTCTTCAAGGTTGAAAAGCGTCCGTCCACAAGACGGACAGGCAACGTACTCTACCATCGTCCGGCGCAAACCTAGCGCTTGCAGAATGCCATAGCAAACGGGGATTTCCTTTTCGGGTGCTTCGGTGAGGGAGACGCGGATGGTATCGCCGATGCCGTCTGCCAATAGCGTCCCAATGCCAGCGGTGGATTTGATGCGACCATACTCGCCATCACCTGCTTCGGTTACGCCAAGATGCAAGGGGTAATCCATACCTAACTCGTCCATCCGCTTGACCATCAGACGATTGGCAGCAATCATCACGGGCACTCTGGAAGCTTTGAGCGAAAGTTCGATGTGGTAAAAGTTGAGCGATTCACAAATGCGGATGAATTCGAGTGCCGACTCGACCATACCTTGGGGCGTGTCGCCGTAGGTAAACAGCATCCGCTCTGCCAAAGAGCCGTGGTTGACTCCAATCCGCATCGATTTATTCTGATCACGCAGGGAAATGACGAGCGGTGCCAGCGTTTCGCGAATTTTCTCGCCGATTTCGTCAAACTCTGTCTGCGTATATTCGGTACGATCGCTCTTCGGCTTCTCAAACACATAGAGACCTGGATTGATCCGCACGTTGTCCACATGCTTGGCGGCTTCCAGCGCAATCTTTAACCCGTTATGATGCACATCTGCCACCAGCGGCACAGGTTGGTAAGTAGCGATTAAGCGACGACGAATTTCTTCCATCGCCTTAGAGTGCGCCATGCTGGGTACGGTGACACGCACAATTTCGCAGCCGATTTCGTGCAGACGACGAATGGCAGCCACCGAACCCTCAATGTCCAGCGTGTCTTCATTGATCATGGACTGGACGGCAACAGGATGATGCCCGCCGATGGCGATGCTACCCACGGGTACTGAGCGTGTTTTACGACGCTGAATGGAGGTATCGATCGGCACGGCTGTAGGAGCAGTGGAGGTAAGAGGGCTAGGCAGAGTTTGCATACGCTGATTAATAAAGCTCGGCAGCAAGACAGGATAATTGGTCTCTGTCCTTACAGATTGCCATAAATAGGGTAAGTTTGACGGTTAAGACGCGACAAAAGCTTGGGATGACGAACGGTGACGACAGCCGTGGCAACTCAAATTCTTAGCTGCTACCCCTTACCGAGCTGCGCTACGAGCATCTTCGCGGGGTTTTGCTTTGTTCACCTTGAGCTGACGACCCATCCATTCAGCTCCGTCCAAGTCAGCGATCGCGGCATCTTCTTGCGGCTCGTCGGCGAGTTCGACAAAGGCAAACCCACGCAATCGTCCCGTTTCGCGATCGGTGGGTAGCGAAAGGCGCTTTACGGTGCCATAGGCAGCGAACACTTCCGTCAGGTCTTCTGGAGTAGCTTGATAAGACAAGTTACCAACGTAGATAGTCATGAGCGATGTGGGAGCGAATGGTTAGTACAAAACCCATCATTCCGGTGATAGCACATCACTCCCACCGCATGCTGAAAAGCCTGATACCGATCGAGTGCGGCTAACGCGAAAACCAGGGTTAGTCGATCGAAATCGACTTTGGAGCACCGCTATTGCCATTGTTGGTTCTGCTTGCTGATGTGTAGGCAGTGCTACCCGATTGCTGATCAAGCCAGCTTCTGACAGGATCTTCAGAGAGATTAAGGCGAAGCAGCCCAGACAGAAAGCCGCCGAAGAAGGCAACGGGCTGCTGCGAAAGCTCTTTCCAAACGGGGGTTAGTTCATCAAGAAACACGAATAGAGGCTCCTTTGGGTTGTCATGCTTTCATTGGTGATTGTAACGCGAAGCGAATAAGCTCGTAGAGGAAGAGGCAGTTTGGACAACCTCGACAGGCAATGATGGCAACCCTTTATGTTCAAAGGCTAAAGGATGAATGCTAAAGGAGAAGAAGGTTGAGCCTACTGCTTCGCAGAAGCAAGCTACACCCTTTACCCTTTTGCTTCAGGCAACATGCATTTGTCGCTATCGCAGCCAGCAGGACCTTCGGCAAGGCTAAAGCCGGAATCATAGCGGCTGAGGGCGGCGTAAAAGTCACTCGTTTGTTGCTTAGTGGCTACATCTTGCTGACGGCGATCGAACGTTTCTTTGTCAATCTTCTCAAACGGTAGTCGCGGGAAGGGCGCATCAAACCGCGCTAGTAGAGCCGCGCTGATATAGCCTTCGTCGTGAGCGATCGCCTGATAAAGCCGTTGTGCCAGTGGTTCAACTTCGGCTTCGGTCAGTTCGATCGTGGCGCTAGTGTTGTGCGCGGTGTAGTAGGTTTGCACCTGCATGTAGAAGTCGAACTGCGCGAGGGCAGAGAATTGTTCGATCGCGATCGTGTCGGCTCCTGGCAGGTTTGCCCAGGACACTTCAACCGGGATCTCAACCAGCCACTCCGTGCAGCGGGGATCAAACGGATCATTCAAGAGGTTGCCGTTTTCGTCCTTGTCTGACTGTGAGGGCACAATGCTGTAGCCGTAATCGAGACACGCCAGCGCCACGGGATCATTTTTGCGGAAGGTGATGCGTCGGATGAAGCGCTGTGCTTTGGGTGGATGCCAACCGGGGCTGGCTCCTGTAAGTAAGGACTTGGTGCCCGCTGGCTGAACGGTGGTGCAGCGGTTGGGGCGCTTTAAGCTGTGGCGATCGCAGTACTCCCACACAGCTTGTTCTACCAGTTCTCGCCAGCGCGATAGATAGGCTTGTTCTTTCTGCTTGAACGCCAAGCCCGTGACCGTATCGGGTCTGCCTGCTTCCCACCAGCGGAGCCATTCCACCCCAAAGGCATGAACGAAGAAATCGAATAGTCCAGTGAAGGAAACGCCGACGATCGGATCTAGATCGCGTGATTTCTGGTAGCGCGGCTCCGCAAAGCGATGATTTAGCAGCGCTGCGACCGAGAGTGCGGCGGCTTTGAAGGCATCTGCTTGTTCTTCGAGGTTATTGGGATCAAGCTGATTCAGATGGACTTCTGCCAGATTGCAGTGGAAGTCGGCACCCAAAATTTCACCGCAAGGATTCAGTCCGTAGCGTCCCAGACGGTGCTCTAGCTCATCCGCAGGCATTTGAGGCACCTGTTGCTGGAGCCATTCTCTGGCTGTGCCCTGATTGTAGGCAGCAAGGAAGTCGGCTTTTAGTTCAGGAGTGGTCAACACATCGCGGTTAGAACGAGCGATCGCCTCTGGTGCGTACTGAATCGCGCCTTCACCCGAATAAAACTGCTTGCGAACGGCATCGACACATTCTTGCTCCGTTGGCTTGTGGTGATACACACGAGTATGGTTTGCCATCCGCAGGGCATCGCGTTCTGGATCAATGCGCCAATTGCCTGCGTCATCTTGCTGCCACAGGTTGTCTTTCGCCACCGCAAAGGCAGCATCACTGCTCACGCCCTGCCGCATTCCCGCCGATCGCCGGATATTGCCTGCTACAACGGTTGCAGCGGCTTCATCAATCAACAAGCAGCATTCTACAGAGGTGAGCTTTCGCCCGATCGCCTTGTTCAACAGCGCCGCACAGCGTTTGTACAGCCCTGGGAGGCGAATGGGGTTCGCCATGCCGCCAAAGCCTTTTAGCACTTCACCTTCAGCGCGGACATCGCTCATATTCACGATGACGGAAATATCGCCAGTAAAGCGATCGTCCGTTGAAAGCTCCAGCAACGTTTTGTACGACTGCACCCATCCCTGACGGCTATCGCCGACGCGGATTTGTACCTGGTTGCCGTCTACAGTTACTTGAGTGCGATCGTGCCGTTGATCAGCCGCTGTTTGACCAATTTCTCCCTCTACGCTGACAACCAACCGATTGCGAATGGACGGTAACTGGCTGATGTAACGTGGTTCTAAAATTGCACCCGTGCCACAACCCATCATCGCCAGATCCATCATCAGCCCAAACGCCTGCCAGTCGATGACGTTGGTGCTGGTGCAGTTGTAAGCTCCCGAAAAGTTCTCTGGTTTGTTGATCCAGTCGGTGCCGCCGACCCAGAGCCAGCGTCCTGATGGCAAGCTCTTAAGCTGCTGCTGCATTCGCTGAATCAAGTCAGCTTCTTCACGAGTCAGTTGCCCCAAGTCAACCAGCCCTTGGGTCGTCCGCTGGATTACGTCTGCTAAGGGTTCACGACGATTTTCGGTACGACGGCTGTAGGTGCGGAAAAAGACGGGGTTGGCAGTCGGAGCTGTATCTGGAAACTGATTGAACAAATGTCTACGCTGAATGTCTATAACCATCGATTTTACTGCTTGCTAGCGTGGGCTGCCAATAGAAGGCTCTATATGTAGCGCTTAAAATAAGCATTACCTCATACAATTGAATGTAAGTCAAGATTTTAGATAGATTGTAAAAAAGAGTAGGAGTGCAAAACTCCTACTCCTCACTTGTGCAAACCCTTAAAGAAATAATCTTGACCAATTCTGTTCTGACGATGCGCTTCTGCCTCAACAGCGTCGAGGCAAGCATCTCCACAACTCGTCAAGTTTGGGTAAAGCATTATCGTAGTTGCCTATAGAAATGTCCTCTAGAATCCGCATCATTAGTACAGAATCTACTGGACAGCCAGAAATCAAAGGCTCGCATTGACTATAAATTGACAACCATTCTAAAGAGTCGTTCCAGACAGGCCACAACTCTCCATTGAACTCTAAGGGATAGTTGCTTAAATGAGCATCGCGAATCAGCTTGGACATAAGTAGATATCCAAATATGCGTTGCTGCTTATCTTTACGCCTATTGCTAGGAAAGACCTCCAGCATCGTTCTACATATTCCACACCAGATTTCATAGAACCATCTAATGTACTTTCGATGGTTATAGGTTTTTTCCTCGTGAAACGTTTGCAGCAAACTTAACGTATGGACTGCCAAGAAATCGCTCCTCAGATCTAACTCTCCCATACGCTCCCTACCAACATTCATGTCAACCTTCTTCATGCGTTGCACATCCTCATGCTTCATAAGCTTCTGAGAGATGTGAGAAGTCTCGTGAAGTAAAAATACGAGACAAGCCATACGTAGCCATTGTTGTGGAGCATCTGAAGGAAATTGCTTGGGAACTGTCTCAGCCATTTTTACAACAACTTCTAAGTTGAGACTAAGGGTGCAATCACCGTTATCTACGTGTAAACTGCCGCCCTCTAAATGCTCAAAGATGATCCCATTTGTATAGTGCTTGAGCGGATTAGTAATTTTTTCAGTACAAGGGTCGATTTTGGACAGGTCAGGCGCGTATTTTCTGAGCAAGTAAATCTTCTCAACTAAGGTTCCGCATACCTTGTCTTCCAAGAAGGAATATTGCTTTTGGCTCAACACCTCTTCACCGGAACGAGTATGAGTCCTGAAAAATACTGGAATAGACACGGAGCTTATTTGACGAACCTGTTCAAGCTCTCGAACCATAGTTAGGTGCTCACTTCTTGGAAACGGATGGATTTTTGCTAGATGTGGTATCTAAAGACCAAAGTCTACACTATCTGTAGTAAATTTGTGGCTCAGTAGAGTTCTAACACGAAGTCCGTTAAGTGGCGCGAGTTTTTGGGAGCGATCGCCCTTAAAAGAGCAACGCGATCGCACCCTGCTGTTCATAAGGTGCAATCGCGTTTACTTGAGATAACTAATTGAGAGACTAAATGGCTTAAACGGCTTGCCCACGCGCACTGCTGCTGGTTGGCTCGTCTGCACCTGCTTTAAGGCGGCTTACCGTACTCCGGCGAATCCGCTCGCTCTTGCGGACACCACCCGCCATTTCGTATTCACGGCTGTTTTTGCCGTACTTGAAGGCAACTCCAATCAACATCTGGTCTGCCAGGTCGCCCAGAAGCTTCTCCAAGGTATCAATTTCAGACTTGGACGAATCGATGATGGCGAGAGCGGTGTTATACGCATCGAGTTTGGTACGGAGTTGTTCCATGTGAGCGGTGAGATTGGCTACGGTGCGAACGTCACCAAAGTCCATCCTGGGGTCAACGGCTTTTAACCCCGCAGAGCGGAGTTCAGCGTTTTCGAGCATGCGGGAGGTACGTTTTTTGCGGGACATGATGCAAGCCTGCTTTGAAGGTGGATAAGACCAGCATGGCTGACGGGTCATGGCTTTGAGAGCCGCAAACCCCGCAAGGTTGTGTGTGGTTTCTAAGAAGGGGTGGCGATCGACAGGTAGTTGTACTGCGGTACTGCACGGATGAGTCTGATGCAGCCGTTGCTGAAACCGGGTTTCTTTACAGGCATCTGCCGCTTCAGCGTCTAAATTGCAGCCAGAAACCCGGTTGCTCTCAAAGCGCTCGTTCGCACTTCACAAACGCTTCACCGTAAGTAACCACAGCTTCACCGTAAGTAACCACAGCTTCATCGTTAGTCACTAACGCTTGAGTGAAAGTGACCACCGTTTGAGCGTAAGTCACCACAGTTTGTGCAGACGTAAGGACAGCTTGAGTGGAAGTCACCACGGCTTGAGTGGAGGCAAGGACAGCCTGAGTGGACGTTACCAACGTTCGTGCAGAAGTCACCACTAAAACCTTGCGGGGGGTTTAGACCTCGGAGGTTTCCAAAACCTCCGAGGTCTGAGAGGGCACGTCACACCACCCTTGTCGTTCTCAAGCACCTCGGCGGTAGAATAAAGCAGGTTAAGATACCGACACTAAACCCCTTGCAGGTGAGTGCGGGTTTACGGTTGTTGGCAGGGTGCTGAAAAGCATACGTCTGGATAAATGCATGACGACTGAAACCGCTTTCGAGAACGACATTTTCATCAGCTATGCCCACATTGACAATGAACCCTTAACCCAGGGGCAAGAGGGCTGGATTTCGGACTTTCATCAATCACTGGCAAAGCGGCTAGCGCAACTGTTGGGCGCTGACCCTCGCGTTTGGCGCGATCCAAAACTGCAAGGCAATGACTATGTGATGGAGACGATCGTGGATCAGTTCCCGAAGGTGGCGCTGCTGGTGTCGATCTTCTCGCCGCGCTATCTCAAATCGCAATGGTGTATACGCGAGCTACAGGACTTTCAAACGGCTGCTAGCCAGACAGGTGGTGTTCGCGTTGCCAATAAAGCCCGCATTTTTAAGGTAATCAAGACTCCAGTCCCTTTGGAACAGCAGCCGGAGGAGATGCGGAAGCTGCTGGGGTATGAGTTTTATCAGCTCGATCACACGGGCAAGCTGTTGGAGTTTAACCGTATCTTTGGGCGTGAGGCAGAGGAGAAATACTGGACAAAGCTGAACGACCTGGCGTATGACCTTTCCCAGTTACTGGAAACGCTGTCGCAGCAGGAGGTGAAACTCCTACCAGAGACACCCACGCCAGGGAACGGGGCTGGGGCGACGGTCACCACGTCAACCACTACAAACAACGGCGCGTCTGTCCCGCTGGCTGGCTCTAGCGGCATTACGGTCTACCTGGCAGAAACCAGCTATGACTTGCAGGAGGATCGAGACAAGATCAGGCGGGAGTTGCAGCAGCGGGGACATCTGGTGTTGCCCGACCAGACGTTGCCCACCTACTATCCTGACTTTGAACGGGTGGTGACGGAGAACCTGGCACGGTGCAAGCTGTCGATTCACCTGATTGGGGCACGCTATGGCATGATTCCCGAAGCGGCGGAGCGATCGCTGATGGCGCTTCAGCATGATCTCGCCGTTGCCCAGTGTCGGGAACGCACAGAGTTTTCGCGGCTGGTGTGGATGCCTGTGGGATTGCAAACCGAGGATGCGCGTCAGCAGGCGTTGATTCGATCGCTCCAGGAAGACCCGGACTGGCTGCAAACGGGCATTGAGTCGCTGAAAACCGTCATTCAGGATCGACTCACGGCACCGCCCCCGCGTGTAGAGAACGGCTCCACTGACGACTCACCGCTGCGCGTTTACCTCATCTGCGACCAAAAAGACCTGGAGGGCATTGTGCCACTCTACAATCACCTGTTCGATCGCGATTGGGAAGCGATACTACCCGCCTTTGACGGGGATGAAGCCGAGGTGCGGCAAGATCATCAAGCCAACCTTTGCGACTGCGATGCGGTGTTGATTTACTATGGCAGCGGTAGTGACCTGTGGCTGCGGGCGAAGCTGCGCGATTTACAAAAGGTGGCGGGCTATGGGCGCACCACGCCGATGTTAGCAACGGCGATTTACGTGGCGGCACCGGAAACGCCGAAGAAACAAATGCTGCGCACCAATGAGGCGATCGTGATTAAGCAGTTTGATGCCTTTACGCCAGAGACATTGGCACCGTTTGTCAGTCAGATTGCTCAGGCGCAGGGAGGACAGCAGCGATGACCACAGGCACCCAGACTCGCACCAATCCCTTTCCAGGGCTGCGACCCTTTGAAGCCGAGGAAGACCACCTGTTCTTTGGGCGCGAAGGGCAAACGGATGAGCTATTGCGACGGTTGCGATCGCACCGCTTTCTGGCAGTGGTGGGCACATCGGGCAGTGGCAAGTCGTCGCTGGTACGGGCGGGGCTGCTGCCTGCGCTCTACAGCGGCTTTATGGCAGGCGTAGGGTCGGGCTGGCGGGTGGCGCTACTGCGACCGGGGAATGCGCCGATCGCCAACCTGGCAGAGGCATTGAACCATACGGATGTGTTTGGCTCGGAGGGGGAAGACCAACGCCTGCAAACGATCATCACGGAGACGGTGCTGCGACGGGGCGCGCTGGGGCTGGTGGAGGCAGTGCAGCAGTCGCGGTTGCCAGCGGACGAGAATCTGCTGGTGGTAGTGGATCAGTTTGAGGAACTGTTTCGGTTTAAGCAACAGTCGTCCAGCGAGGCGGCGGGGGATGAGGCGGCGGCGTTTGTGAAGCTGCTGCTGGAGGCAACGCAACAGACGGCACTGCCCATCTATGTGGTGCTAACCATGCGATCGGACTTTTTGGGAGAGTGTTCCCAGTTCCGCGATCTGCCGGAAACGATGAACGACAGCCAGTATTTGATTCCCCGCATGACCCGCGACCAGCAGCGACAGGCGATCGAGGCACCTGTGGCGGTGGGTGGCGGAACGATCGCGCCCCGGTTGGTGAGTCGGCTACTGAATGATGTGGGCGATAACCCGGATCAGTTGCCCATTTTGCAGCACGCGCTGATGCGAACGTGGGACTACTGGACGGCACACCACGAGGGCAATGAGCCGATCGATGTGCTGCACTACGAGGCGATCGGCGGCATGGAGCGGGCGCTGTCGCAGCATGGGGATGAACTTTTCGACGGGTTACCAGACGATCGGGCACGGCAGCGTACCACATGGCTGTTTCAATGCCTCACAGAAAAGGGAGCCGATGGACGCGGCATTCGACGACCCACACGGCTACGGGATGCGAGTGCGATCGCGGGGGCGACGGAAGCGGAAATCATTGCCCTTGTGGAAGCCTTTCGGACGCGAGGCGGCACGTTTTTGACCCCGCCCCTCCCCACCACCCTGCAAGCAGACTCCATGCTGGACATCTCTCACGAAAGCCTGATGCGCGTGTGGCAACGGCTGGATGGCTGGGTGGAGGCAGAGAGCCAATCGGCACAGATCTATCGACGGCTGGCGGATACGGCGGTGTTGTACCAGCAAGAGAAAGCCGGACTGTTGCGCGACCCGGAACTGACGATCGCCCTTACCTGGCGAAAGGAGCAGCAGCCCAATGCGGCATGGGCAGAACGCTACGCCCCTAACTTTGACCAGACGATGCAGTTTTTGGATGCCAGCGTGACGGCACGGGACAAGGAAGCAGCGGAACGGGAGGCAAACCGCAAACGAGAACTCAAGCGACTGCGGCTGTTTCTAGTGGGGTTGGGGCTGTTGTCGCTTTTAGCAGTTGGAGCAGCAGCATTTGCCTTTCAGAAGCAGCAAGAAGCCGATCGTCAAAAGCATGAGGCGGAGAA
>JACMKO010000516.1 GCA_014380065.1 Leptolyngbya sp. ES-bin-22
ATGGCACCCCGCAACTTGACGGTCCCGATGCTACAGCAGCAGAGCCAACGAGCCTGAGTTATACGCTGGAACGCTTCAACAGTCAGGCGATGGCAATGCCCCGCACCCACGGAGTTATTTTGCCTCCTGGCTACTTGCAGCACCCTCGCCAGCGCTACCCAGTGATCTTTCTCTTGCATGGTGGGCATGGTAACGCAACGGACTGGTATAAGAAGGCTGCCGCGCTGCCTGTGATTCAATCGCTTTACGATCGCGGTCAACTGCCGCCCTCAATTATCATCACGCCGGATGGTAACGACAAACGCGGCTCCAGCGCGCTGTGGGATCCGCAATACATTGATGGCAAAAACGGACGTGTGCTCAGCGCGATTGGAGATGAACTGGTGAACGAAGTACGTCGTCGTTACCGCACCAAAACGCAGCCCCAATATTGGGCGATCGGGGGATTGTCTTCTGGCGGTTGGGGCGCAGTCAACATTGGGCTTCACTATCCCCAAAATTTCTCTGTGCTCTTTAGCCACAGTGGGTACTTTACGGACAAAAGTGGTGCGTTCAATAGTCCAATGGCTTTCGTGGTCAGCATGAGCCTCATGGAGCGCGATCGTTTACGCGTGTATCTGGATGCGGGCAAAGGCGATCGACGGTTTTTAAGCCAGTCGCGTCGGTTCCACAATCGCCTCAACCGCTTAGGCGTTCCCAATACGTTTCATGAATTTCCGGGTGGACATAGTCTTTATGGAGCCAACGTTGGCTGGAATTATTGGCATCATCATCTGGCGGATTCGCTTGCCTACGTGGGCGATCGCTTCAAAGAAGCCGATCGGGCGCAACAGGCATCAAAATAAGCATCTCTCTGTGTGATGTACTGGTTGTATCAATTTTCTGGCTCAAGCCCAGCCGCTCGGAGTTGAGCCGCCAGGCGATCGGCTCTTGCTTGTAGCTGTGCTGCCTGTTCTTGTAGCTGTGCCGCTTTTTCAAACCCCCAAAGCAGCAGATTGCCTGCCTCATCCCACCAGCGCAACCAGATGCCCGTGCGATTTTCGCGTGTGCCCTGCCATACCCCCAAAAACAGGTTCATCTGAGCGAGCCAGTAGCGGTTGCTGGTGTCAGGTGTACTTAGTTGGTAGCGTCCCGTTTCATTGAGGTGATAGACCTCCAGCGCACCTGTATCTAGAGCAAAAATGACGTAGATAGGCACTGCCAGAATTTGCTCGTAAAACAACCATTTGCCTGGTGGATACGTTGGTTTGACCGAGTACTCGCCGCCATCTGTTGCCGATAGAAATTCCATGACTACGGCTGGGCTATCACCTTGCAGTTGGGGCGTATAGCTGCGATCGACACTCGCGCGCGGCACTCGAATGGCAGGAATGTACGACCAGTCGGGCGCTTTTACGACAATTTTTTGGTTGACTGTGGCGCAAATGCCGTAGTTGGTTGTGGTCAGGGCATTGGCTGGCAGTTTGCCGCTGAGCTGCAAGCTTTCGCTCAACGCGGCTGCCAGCAACGGCTGATTGATGTTGTCCACAGGGTCATTCGGTAGCACAAAGTCGTCGGGCAGTGGTTCCCAGGTAATGGCAAAACGGGTAGGAGTCGTTACCATGAGCGTGCCTTTGGCGCTGGTGAGTGGGGATGTGCTCGATCAGTTAGTCTGCGCCCTCGATCGGTGCAAAGCCCTGGCGCTGAATGTTTTCGGTGACAACGCGGGGTTCCAGGAATTGCAGCAGGTAATCGGGTCCGCCTGCTTTGGAGCCAACGCCGGAGAGCTTGAAGCCACCGAACGGTTGACGTGCGACGATCGCTCCTGTAATGCCCCGATTGATGTACAGATTGCCCACTTCAAAAGCGGTGCGTGCCTGCTCAATGTGCGACGGAGTACGGGAGTAGAGTCCACCTGTAAGGGCAAACTGAGTGCCATTTGCCAGTTCTAACGCTTCATCAAACCCCTTGGCTCGCATCACTGCCAGCACGGGACCAAAGATTTCTTCGCGGGCGATCGTTGCAGTCGGTGGCACATCGTGAAAGATAACGGGACCCACGAAATAGCCGCCTTCAGGTGAGGGCATTTCTAGCGCCACATCACATTCCTGCCGTCCTTTTTCGATGTATTCCAAAATGCGATCGCGAGCGGCAGCATCAATGACGGGACCAACGCGAGTACTGGGAAGTTCTGCTTGACCGAGGTTGAGCGATCGGGTTGCCTCTACTAATCGCTGCAAGAACAGGTCGTAGATTGGCTCTAGCACAATGACCCGTGAACAGGCAGAACATTTCTGACCGCTGTAACCAAAGGCAGACTGCACCACGCCCTGCACTGCCTGGTCGAGATCAGCGCTCTCATCGACAATAATCGCGTTCTTACCGCCCATTTCTGCCACGACGCGCTTCAGGTGCTTCTGCCCCGGTTGTAGAACGGCAGCATCGGCATAAATGCGACAGCCCACTTCTTGGGAACCTGTAAACGTAATCATGTTCGTTTTTGGGTGCTTGACCAGATGTGCTCCTGCTGTAGAACCCTTGCCGGGGACGTACTGGAACACGCCACGCGGAATGCCTGCTTCGACCAAAATTTCGGTCAGCTTGGCGATGATAATGCTTGAGGTTTCGGCAGGCTTCAGCAGCACACAGTTGCCTGCAACGAGCGCTGCAACCGCCATGCCTGTAGGGATTGCCAGCGGAAAATTCCAGGGCGAAATGACGACGACAATGCCCAAAGGTTGATAGTGATAGCGGTTGGTTTCGCCAGGAAAATCGTAGGCAACCCCGGCATCTAAACGTTCCATTTCATCGGCATAGTAGCGGCAGAAGTCGATCGCTTCCGAAACCTCGCCGTTTGCCTCATTCAACGGCTTACCTGTCTCAAAGACCATCCAGGCGGCAAGTTCATCACGTCGCTCGGTCATTAAGTCAGCCGCAGTGCGGAGAATGCCCGCTCGTTCGATCGCAGGGGTTTTCTGCCAGCCCGGAAACGCTGCTTTCGCAGATTCGATCGCGCGATCGGCTTGCTCAATGCTGATCAGCCCAACCTGTCCTACTGTTTCGCTGAAGTTTGAAGGGTTCAGGGAATCAACATGCGCTTCAGTCGCAACATATTCGCCGTTGATCAGAGGCTGATAGGTCTTGCCAAGTCGTTGTCGTACTGATTGGATGGCTTGCAGAGCACGATCGCGCTGTTCGGCATCAGCATAATCAGCATCGGGAGCGTTGTGGAAGTGGGGCGTGGGGCATGGGGCGTGGAGCGTCGGCAGTAGAGAGTGAGGATTGGGTGGAGCAAGCAGTTCTTCGATCGGGCGTTCTTCCAGGTTTTGGCGCAAGAAAGAGCTGTTGGCGGTGTTTTCCAACAGGCGACGGATCAGGTAAGACATACCGGGAATGAGTTCGCCGTAGGGGCAGTAGACCCGCACGCGGTAGCCTTTGGCAACGATCGCCTTCGCCAGCTTATCCGCCATGCCGTAGAGTACCTGAAGCTCAAAGCGGCGGGGTGGAATCTGAAGCGTTTCGGCGATCGCCATCGCGTATGCCTGAGAGCGCACGTTGTGGCTGCC
>JACMKO010000517.1 GCA_014380065.1 Leptolyngbya sp. ES-bin-22
ATCGGGTGCCATCACAATGTCATAACCAGATTCTTTCAAGTCAAGGCTGACATGGTTAGCCATTGCTTCATCGGTTTCAACCAGCAGTACGCAGGGGGTTGAGTCAGGAAGAACGCTATTCATACATAGTTAGGGAACAATATCAGTTACACAATCACTGAGTTTGCAAGAATATCGCTAGGAATGAATACCTAGCGATATTCTTCCTGTTGTAGCACTTCCAGACGACTTTTAGGTTATGGCAGTTCTACAGAGGAGGGCTTAGCGACGTGAGGTAGCCCCCAGCCAAGCTTTTCACGCAGAAGATGAAAAAATTCTGGCGATCGTAGGCGAATGAAGCGAGCATGATGGGTCGATCGCTCAATGCGTAACCGATCTTCTGGAAACACATAGCAACCGCCGTTACCATCGACTACCATCACCATGCGATTGGGTGTGGCAGGGAAGATTGTGACAGGCTCAGTATCAGCAAAGACCAGTGCCCGTGATGCTAGAGAATGGGGACAAATGGGGACTAGCTGAAGCACAGGCACACCAGGGGTCACAACTGGACCACCTGCCGAAAGTGAGTAAGCAGTTGAGCCTGTGGGTGTAGAAACAATTAACCCATCAGCCGCAATATCGACCGGAGCATGATTGCCAATTTTGACCTCGAAGTGGCACATGCTGGTCAATGGCTCTCGGTGAATCACCATCTCATTCAAGCAGAGCGCTTCCCACAGCATTGCCTCGTCGCGGTACACCTGCACCCGGAGCATGGCTCGTTCTTCGATCTCATACTCGTTCGCTAAAATGCCTTCAAGAGCCTGTGGCAGTTGATTTAGGTAGGTTTCCGTGAGAAAGCCCATGTGACCGGTATTCACGGTTAACAGCGGAATGCCATAGGGAGCCACTTGCCGAAACGCAGACAACACCGTGCCGTCGCCGCCAAGCACGATCGCAAACGTCATGTCGCGATCGAACCCAGGTGCATTCAGGTAGTCGATCGGCAGGTGGCAAACTGGACTTTGCGGGTCAGAATAGCCTAGAATGCCGCCAGCGCCCGTTGCCAGAAAAACTTCCCAGCCATAGGCAGCCAGCTTGTCTTTCATTTCTTCGGCAGTCCGACAGGCAACAGGCTTGATGTCGTTGTAGATGATGCCAGCTTTAGGCACGACGAAGACTCGGCTGAGGGGGCAATGATGAGGTATTAGGGACTATACCATTTTGGGCAGTCCACTGGTTGGAGAGCCAACGGTTAAACAGACTAACAAGCGACTTTAAAAGCGAGGGTAGGTTCGCTGCTTGTCACCTTTTTTCTTGCCTTTGGATTTTTCGTAATCAAGCTCTTTCAGCTTTTTGAGAATACGGCTGAAGTAGTCTTGCATATAGGTTTCTAGCGTTGTCATCTCGCTAGAATCAAGCCCAAACACGGTGTAAACGTCATCCATCGGCGCGGTCAGCGGTTTACCTGAAGACACAACTTCCGCAAATGCTAGACGATCGGAGATGTTCCACGTCCACTGAAAGAAGCGTGTGATTCGACGTACTGTACGCATGAGACCGATCGGCATCCGCGTAATCTTCGCCTCCCGACCAGACAGCCGCTCACACAGGCGAATAATTTCATACGCACCCCAGGCACGCGAGCCAACGACAGGAAAGGTTTTGTTCTCCGCCTCTGGCACTTTGAGCGCGCGGATGGCAAACTTAGCAACATCCTGCGTATCCATATAAGCGGTTGGCGACGTATCGCCCATGACCCAAACGGATTGCCCTTCCAGCACCGGAATCGCATATTGTCCGATCAATCCCTGCAAGAAACCACAAGGACGCAAGATTGTGTAGTTCAGCCCCGATTCTGCCAAAAAGAGTTCGGCACAGCGTTTAACTTCCATCAATGGCACTTCAGGATATTTTTCGGCATCCAGAATGGAAAAGAAGATGAAGCGCTTGACGTTTGCGAGCTTTGCCGCCTGAATGAGGTTAACATTGCCGTCCCAGTCAACTTGCTTAACATTGAGTGAATCAGTTGCCCGCGTCGTCGCTGCATCGATCACAGCCTCAATGCCTTCTAAGGCTGCTGGCAAGGTTCCTGGCACACACAAGTCGCCCTGCACCAGTTCTGCACCCCACTCCTTTAAAAATCCTGCTTTTCTCACGCTGCGGACTAAACACCGAACCTGGTAGCCCTCATCTAAGGCGCGGCGGGTTATCTGTCTTCCTAAAGTGCCAGTGGCACCCACAATTAATAGATTCATGAGGGAGTCGCAGCTATTCTTAACTTTTTATAAGATTTTATCAGAAATTGTTTACCTGTCTGACTGAGTTACACGGAGACAGCCATATAAGACAATTGCCTGAGTTGATTGACTTTAACCTACTTCATAGTGGTCTTACAACGTCGATCGCACGTAGTACCTTTACTGAGAAGCTGAAACGAAAGTTGGGCAAGAGCGCCATTTTCGTGAAAATTTACGGTGTAGGCTGTTACTGAACGATGCAGATTAAAGCAGGCAGAATAGCGACCTGGCGCTAAACTAGGCGAATCGCGATCGTGCTGAGTCACCCTGTTCCATACTCAAAGCTTTAGACTTAAGGGTGATAGCGCTACCAAAAGTTTTTAATTTGTGCTATGTATTGGTCGCTGTACTGCTTTGAAGAGTAAGAATTACTGTTTAGTAAGCGTGATGTCGATCGCCGTACAGCGACCGACTCAAAACCCAAAGCGCTTTTCGCGTTCTATTCTTTAGGGTTCTAGCTATGCCTCGCCTCAACTCGATCGATGCTCATCAGCTTGCCACTGACTCCTTGCCCTTAGAAGAAGAGTTAAATTGTACTGTCCAGCATCCCGTTGACCTGTCTAGTGCCCGCCAACTGCACCGTGACCTGCTCAGCGTTGAAAAGTCACAGCGCATGGCAGAGTTTTTTAGCTTGTTGGGCGATGCCAACCGCCTCCGTCTTTTGTCTGCTTTGGCAGTACAGGAGCTTTGTGTCTGTGATCTGGCAGCCGCCGTTAAGATGACAGAATCAGCGGTGTCTCATCAGCTTCGAGCGCTACGGGCAATGCGTTTGGTTAACTACCGCAAGCAGGGGCGCAACGTCTTTTACTGCCTCAAAGATAGCCACGTTCTCAACCTTTACCGTGAGGTCGCCGAGCATCTCGATGAGGACGAATAAGCGTTGAGACGGACATTGAGGAAGCGTGCGTGTTTCAATTTCTGACCAAGCTAGATTACTTGCTCCGCGAGACGCTGCTGGGCTTGCGACGAGGCGGCTGGATGAACTGGGCAGCCATCAGCACCGTGACAGTCCTCCTCTTCCTGTTTGGGGTGAGCCTTCAGGCTTCGTGGCAACTGGAAGGGCTGCTGAACCAGTTTGGGAGCCAGTTAGAAGTTTCTGTTTATCTGGATACCGGCGTACAGGCAGACACACTGAAACCGATTGTCGCTGCGATACCAGGTGTGGCAGACACACAAGCTGTTTCTAAAGAAGCTGCCTGGACAGCGTTGGTAAAAGATTTAGGCGTATCAGATATCAACGGTGCGACGAAACAGTTAGATGGCAACCCGCTCGTCGATCAGCTTAAGGTCAAGGCGCGATCGTCGCAGGATGTCCCCGCGATCGCGCAAACGCTCTCAAAGGTTGAGGGTGTTGATGAGGTGCAATACGTAGATGAAGCCGTACAGCGAGTCGGGCAACTAAACCGGGGCTTAAGTTGGATTAGCCTTACAGTGACCACACTGCTGACTTTGACGGCGATCGCGGTGATTACCACCACGATTCGACTCATCGTCATGTCACGTAAACGAGAAATCGAAGTCATGCAGCTTGTGGGCGCAACGACTAGCTGGATCTACCTGCCATTTATCCTTCAGGGCGTGACGTTTGGCATTACTGGAGCAGTGCTGTCCTGGGGGCTGATTAGCAGCGTTCAACACTTTCTCAACAACTTACTCGCTCAGCAGCCCGAATTTGTCCAGTTTCTAGCAAACGGAGTGCAAATTAGTCCGTTACGCACGGTTCTTTTACCCTTGATTTTGCTGGGCTTCGGTGGCTCTGTGGGTGTTATGGGCAGCCTGTTTGCCGTGCGACGTATTGCAGTGAAGTAAGGAGTGAGGAGTGAGGAGACAGGAGTTAAGCGTTAAGTGCCGTTTCTCCCTTGCTCCCTTTCTCAGCCCTTATCCCTCTAACTCCTTTCCATGAAATCCCAATGGCAGTGTTTATTAGAAAATCTGGGCGAGTGGCAAGGATCGTTTGCTCGCTTTTCTCCAGCAGGTGAGCTGCGTGAAGAAACACCAACGATCGTCTCATTAGAAGGATTAGACAACAATCAGACGGTGCGTCAGACTATTCGACGCTATCCCTCGACCAGTGACACCGCAGCAGGCGCTTCTTTGCAGACACGAGAGCCGATCGATGAAACGGTGTTGGTTTACAGTACTCTCGGTCGAGGCGTACTGTTCTTTGACGAGGGCGCGTTTTCTCAAGGGTCAACGCAGTTTGGTCCTTTTTCAGACTTTGGTGCTGAGTTAGGACTGATTGCAGGCGATCGCCGCTTGCGCCTGGTGCAGCTTTTTGATCGCGGAAGCAACCTGCATCAACTCACCCTCATTCGTGAACAGCGCGCAGGAAGCAATGCTGTCGAGCGTCCGCTCTTAACGGTAGACGATCTACTTGGCGAGTGGGAGGGTGAAGCCGTCACGCTGTACCCCGATTGGCGATCGCCCACCGTTTACCCAACAAACCTGCACATCAGCCGTAGCGGTGAAAACCAGATCGTGCAGCAGCTCACGTTTGGTGTCGGGGAGGGAGCGACTGTGCGATCGACCGCGATCGTGAATGGATCTCGCCTGAAGTTTGACCAGGGTTCCTTACCCGTACAAGTGCTGCTACTGCCAGACGGAGCCTCGTCCACCAGCCCTGTTCACCTTCAAACAAGACAACCCTTCTTTTTAGAGGTTGGCTGGCTGCTGGCACCAAAGCACCGACAGCGACTAATCCGTCATTATGACAGTAAGGGCGAATGGGTTAGCCTTACGTTAGTCAACGAGCGAAAGCTTGCCAAGCATGAGGGCAACGACCGAGCATAAGCACGAGGCAATTGGCAACGATCGCGAGACCAAGCAGAACAAGCTTTACCAGGCAAGCGCGATCGCGCCGCCAAACTTCCGCATTTCGGCAAAGAATTTACCTTGTGCGCCGTGGTCTGGCAAGGTTGCTAGATAGACAGCCGTTTCGGCTCCCTCAGCGGCTGTGAACGGTGCCTCTGAGCCGCCCATATCTGTTTTCATCCATCCAGGGGAGTACGCATTCACTAAGATGTTGGTGCCCTGAAGCTCTTTCGCCAGAAGCACGGTGAAGCCATTCAGCCCAATCTTAGAGAGGCGATAAGAGGGCGCGAGCGGATAGTAATCGTTGTTGATCGTCGTTAGCGATGCCATCTCGGTAGAGACGTTCACGATGCGACCGTAGTTCTGTGCTTGCATGAGCGGTAAGACTGCCTGCGTGATGCGAACGACTGCCAGCACGTTTGTTTCCAAAGTGGCAAGCATCGTTTCTAGCTGTACCGTGAGCAGACTGGCTTCTTCAGGCTGCATGGTGGGATTAACCCCCGCATTGTTAACCAAAATATCGACTCTGCCATAGGTTTGCTGCACCCATGCAATCAATTGCTGCACGCTTTCGGCGTTGGTAACATCCAGAGGATGGTAGTCCGTCTGAATCCCTTCTGCTGCCAACCGTTGTTGTGCGGCAAGACCGTCTTGCTCCTTGCGACTGGTCACAATGACCTGAATCTCTTCTTGTTGAGCTAGCTTACGGGCGATCGCATAACCTAATCCTTTATGGCTACCTGTCACCAGCGCAATTTTTTGTGTCATGTTCGTCGTTATCTCAGTTAAGGCTTTAGAAGCACTATATCAACCGTTATACTATTGAACAAGCTAATTCTGATGATAGTTAGTATCAATGAAGTCAATAAATTTAGCTGCGATCGACCTGAATTTGCTGGTTGCCTTTGAAGCCATGCTAGAGCAGCGGAGCGTCACCCTTGCTGCCGAGCAGCTTCAGATTGGACAACCTGCGATGAGTGCTGCACTCAGCCGCTTGCGTGTGTTGTTTGAAGATGAACTGTTCGTGCGGCTAGGGCGGCAGATGCAACCAACGCTGAAGACACAGGCGATCGCCCCTAGTATTTTGGCAGCATTGCAGCAAATTCGCCAAGCCGTTGCCTCCAGCCAGACCTTTCAACCAACGACCAGCGATCGAAGTTTTGCCCTTGGCAGCTCAGATTACACCAGCTTTGTGCTCGTCCCACCGCTGCTAGAGCTTTGTCACCAAACAGCGCCGTTGGTCGATTTTCGCTTGCTTGGCTTTGAGAAGGATAGCGCTGGAACCTTATTAGAACAGGGAGCGATCGCGGTTGCGCTGGGGGTGTTTTCCCATCCACCACGGCAAACACGATGCGAACCCCTCTTTGAAGAGCGCTTTGTGGGCATTGCACGCCAGGAGCATCCAGCGTTGGAGCAGGGCACCATGAGTTTAGAAACGTTTATCAACCTTTCTCATGCGTTGACCACGCTTCGCCGCGATAGCGTTGGTGCCATTGATCGAGTGTTACGCGAACAAAATTTAGAGCGTCGCATCACCTTAACAACGCCGCATATGCTGGTTTTGCCCTTCGCGATCGCGTCTACTGATTTAGTGGCAGCGGTGCCGCAGCGCGTCGCATTACGGCTGGCAAGCATCTGCCAGTTGAGAATTTTTGAGCTTCCGGTCAAAACAAAACCGTGGATGGTATCCATGCTGTGGAGCACGTTAAGCGATCAAGACGAGGCGACGTGCTGGCTGCGCGAATCGATTCGAACGGTCTGTCGATCGCTGGAGCACAGTACTGGCTAAAAAACAAGCTTAACTCAGGCATCACGACAGGGCTGAATTGCTTTGACCGACCGATGGATCAAGCGACAGGGCCAGAGACAGGCACCACAAACGCTAACGGCTGCGATCGCTGTAAAAACTTGCCACCGTCCTTGGGGTGGATCGGCTGATTTTGAAGCGTTGATTTCAGCGCGATCAGAAATGGCTAGCGACGAGTGGGAGAGCTGACTGGCTGCATTCACGCCTTCGATGGTGGCTCCAATCACATAAGCCGCTAAAGCAATGCCTAACCAGTTATTCATAACAGTGTGCCCTTAAGCTGCGGTCAATAAAATGGAGCGCGAGGGCTTGGTTGATGTCCAGCGTCAGTGACTTCCCTGGTTAATCGATCGCCGATCTTCGGCAAGATCCCGAATGAGCGGCAACTTTGACTGAATGTAGGTATCAAGGTTGCTGGCATCCTGAGCATCGATCGACTGTTGCGCTTTGAATCGCTTGAGCAGAAATTGCACCAGGTCGGAGTCTTCAAATTGCAGCAGAGTGTTGACTTGAGTAGACTCCACTAAAGCCCAAAGCTGTCGCATCATGTTGGGAGTGACCATACACTGTGAACCGCTTAAGCTTTTCTTTATAGTTGCACGCTTTTTCGACTTAAGCTTGCTTTGTGACTCAATCTTTATGTGTCGACATATCCAGGATGCGTGTCGAGAACTGGCAGAGTCTGCCGACGATTGAGCATGGTAAGACTGCCTCTTGGAGCTACGCCCTTTACCACTAATAACAGACGCCTTTTGATGCTTTGATACTATCGCTTTCAGAGGCGCAAAAACATCACACCAATGACTGAGAATCCACCACTGATGAACCTGTAGTGACTAAAATTGCCGTTTTACACCTGCTTTAGCAACGACCGACACGGTTTTGAAGGTCTGCGCGTTTAAATCAACATCACACAAGTATAGGGAGATTCGCGAATGACTGATGTAGTTGGCTTTGTGGGCTTGGGCAGCATGGGCTTGCCCTTAGCAACTAACTTGCTGGAGTCGGGCTATCAGCTACGCATTTACAACCGGACGGCGGCAAAAGCGCAACCACTCGTTGAAAAGGGCGCGATCGCAGTCGATTCTCCAGCAGAGGTCGTGGAACCAGGTGGTATCGTGATTACGCTCTTGTCAAACGATCAGGCGTTGGAAGAGGTTGTGCTGGGCAAACAGGGCCTTTTAAGCAGCTTGACGGCTGATAGTGTCCACCTTTCCATGAGCACAGTGGCACCTGCCACAGCGCAAAAATTGGCGGCACAGCACAAGCAGCAAGGCGCACATTACCTCGCAGCACCCGTCTTTGGTCGCCCCGATGCCGTCGTCGCTAGAAAGCTTTGGCTTTGTCTGTCAGGGAACGACGCGGCTAAAGTGCGAGTCCGCCCACTGCTGGAAAAAGTGGGGCAAGGGATCTTTGACTTTGGAGATGAGGCTGGGGCTGCAAACGTGGTCAAGCTTGCAGGCAATTTTCTTATCATCTCAGCGATCGAAGCGATGGCAGAAGCCTTCACCCTGGCAGAAAAGAATGGGATCGATCGCACTCAGATCGCTAATCTCTTCGGGCAGACGCTCTTTGCCTGCCCCATCTACCAAAACTATGGGCGCATGATTGCGCAACAGCAATATGAACCCGCAGGCTTCAAGCTCTCTTTAGGCTTAAAAGACGTGACTCTAGCATTGCAAACTGCGAGCGCCAGCCAAATGCCCCTACCACTTGCCAGCCTGCTACACGATCGACTGCTCGCCGCTGTGGCAAACGGCAAAGGTGACCTGGACTGGACTGGACTAGCGCTCACGGTGTCTGAAGAAGCGGGGTTGAAAGCGGGAGAGGAGTGAGGAGTGAGGAGTGAGGAAAGACGCGTATCAGCCTGCGATCGATACTTCAGGCGCTAAGGAACAAGAATTTAATCACCTCGGCGTTTTCCGTAGGGGCGCACAGCCGTGCGCCCCTACCTGCGAACAATTTGTCGGTTTTATTTAATCCACGATCCTAACGGCATCGATCGCAGCCATGACAGGCTAAAAGTTCATGCTGGCAGCGCTCTCCCAGGCAGTGGCGTAAGCAATGAGTCTAACAGCTAAAAACCACCGACTTTTTCACCCTATGCCGCCACGCAAAGCTGATTCATCCATGCCGACAGATCGGTAAAGGCGCGATCGCGATACACGCCGTATCGTTCTTGCTTGTTGCGAATGCGTTTGGGGAGTTCTGGCAGAATCCCAAAGTTGGGTGGCATCGGTTGGAAGTGTTTGGGTGAGGCAGAGCTGATGAAATCGAACAATGCACCCATCATCGTAGTCACGGGTAGCGCGATCGGCGTTTGCCCGAAAGCGACCCGTGCGGCATTAGTGCCAGCCAACCAACCGCCAGCAGCAGCAGCCGTATAGCCTTCTGTACCCACCAATTGTCCTGCCGCTAAAAGCGTTTCGCGTTGCTTGAATTGCAGCGTGGTGTGGAGTAGTTCAGGGGCGTTAATAAATGTGTTGCGGTGCATCACGCCCATCCGCACAAATTCGGCATTCGCTAAGCCAGGGATGAGGTGAAACACGCGCTTTTGCTCACCCCAGCGCAAATTTGTCTGGAAGCCGACCATGTTCCACAGTTGTCCTGCTCGGTCTTCCTGCCGAAGCTGCACCACCGCATACGGACGCTTGGCTTTGTTTTCGGGTTCGCGGAAATCTCCTAAACGGGCATCGAACAGTCCGACTGGCTTTAGGGGACCGTAGCGCATGGTATCTTCGCCACGCCGCGCCATTTCTTCGATCGGCAAACAGCCTTCAAAGAACTTCGCGGTTTCCTGCTCAAAGTCCTTCAGTTCTGCCTGCTCTGCCTGACCCAGCTCTTGCCAAAAATGAAGGTATTGCTCCCGGTTCATCGGACAGTTAAGGTAAGCCGCTTCACCTCGATCGTACCGAGACGCAAGAAACGCCACATCAAAGTCGATCGACTCGCCCACCACGATCGGGCTGGCAGCATCAAAGAAGCTCATGTATTCCATGCCTGTGAAGCGATGGAGATCCTCGGCTAACGCCGGACTGGTCAACGGTCCGGTTGTCAAAACGCTAATTCCTTCCGTTGGAATAGCGGTAACTTCCTCACGTCGCAGCTCAATTAAGGGGTGCTGGGCAAGCGTTTCCGTCAGGTTTTGGCTGAAAACAGCACGATCGACCGCTAACGCTCCACCCGCTGGAACCGCATGTTCATCTGCTTTGCCAATGACGATCGACCCTAAACGTCGTAGCTCTTCGTGTAGCAGACCAGAGGCGCGATCGCTCGACTGTGCCCCAAACGAGTTACTACAGACTAGCTCTGCCAGGTGCTCCGAATGGTGCGCCGGACTCAACCGCTGTGGTCGCATTTCGTACAGAATGACGGGGATGCCTGCCCGCGCGATTTGCCATGCCGCTTCAGTGCCTGCTAAACCGCCGCCAATTACCTGAATGGGTCTGATGTCTACCATTGTGCTCTCGAACCTCATGCCTCTTTACTAGGATAAGAGGTTACAGGCGGCTGGTGGTTAGGATCTCAAGCACGCGTGAGCCGGTCTCTAATGATTGAGCGGTCAGTGATCGGCTGACCACTGACCGCTCGCCTAAAAACTCAACCCACGAAACTTGAGCTGGCGGCTATTTCTGCTTGAACGATGCCAGCCATTCTCGCACTTGTTCGCCTGCCACATCACGACTGCCCAAGCCAAAGGCGATCGCGATCGCAACTGCCACGGCTCCCAACAGCAACCCAAACGCAAGGTTAACAATATTGAGACCAATGCCAATTTGTTCTAGGGAAATCGCTGCCACCAGCGCAATAATTGCCACTCGTGCCGTTTGAGCGAGAATTTTTGACTGGGACGTGTTGGAACTGCTGATCAGGCTGTAGGCAAGGTTTGCCAGGTAAAGCCCGATCGCAAACACCACCAAGCCTGATAGCACACGACCAAAGATCGTAAGCAGCCCAAGGACGATCGCTTTCAAGCCAGCAAAGTTCAGCACATCGATCGCCGCTACCGCCGCAAACAGAATGATGCCAACCAGTACAACCACGCCCACAATTTCTGATGGCGTGCGCGCCGATGGCACC
>JACMKO010000051.1 GCA_014380065.1 Leptolyngbya sp. ES-bin-22
CCATTTAGAAAAAGCTAGAGGGCGTTAACCAGGCTGAAGACTGATTTCCAAGAGGCTACAGGCTCATGTCCAAGTGATGACTCAGGAGCAGCATTGCTTCCCCTTCCCTTGTTGTAGCTTTTCTTGAGCCTTTACAGGCGGACATTCTTCAAATTCGACGACCTGCATCCTTAAGTCGCTTGTAAAAAGCTTACAAGCTCTTTACAGAAAGTCCCCTGATCTATTCGTGTGGCTGTGGAATACATGAGTCAGAAACGTTAGTAATGCGTGATCCTTCTGCCTTCTCGCTCTAGCCAGTTGCCCGATGCTGAGTCCAGAAGTCCTTGTCAGAGTTTTTACCTGCGTGTGTTCCTTGAATTGCGATCGATCCTGACGGCGTTTTTGCCTGCTAATGACCCTTGAATCTACTGCGGCACACTACCCATACCCTTATCGTTCACTACGCGTGCGTACGTGACCGTGCCGGTTGTGGGATGGCTTCCATTTAACCAGGACTATGACCTTGAAAACATGCCTGACCCAGCCTCTAGCACTGCTGCCACCCCTCAAATCGATTCGGCTCAAGTCACAACGTTACATTGGCTTTACGTTCGCGCTCTTGCTCACAACTGGGGTCGCAGAAAGTTTCATTCATTGCCCCTCTGCTCTGGCAAACCTGACTAAGCTCAACGATCGTGAAGCGCAAGCAACCGATTCAGATTTTGCTGAAGACCCTAATCCAGAGGATGGCAGTGGATTCTCGCCAGATAAAGTGCAGACGGCTCGATCGCAGCCCCCAGTGGAAGCCATGCCCCAGGTTTTGGCAGACGCAACTTCAACCCATTCTGCTGCCGCTCTAACTCCATTTGATGATGCGACCCATCTTCAAACGGCAGCATTTGCTGCTGGGATGCTGACACCAGCATTGGATCAAGCCTCTTATACAGGCAGGGTCATACGTTACGCTCAGCAGCAAGGGCTAGAACGACCAAAGCAGCCTGAACGCAAATCGCGTTTGACCGGACGATCGTCCCTGTTAGCAGATTCTGGTGTGCCAGCCCCTTCAGACAAGGTGCTGCGGCAAGGGAGTTCCGTGTTGGGCATGCCGTCGGTGCAGTTGCAGGGGGTGTTTAGGCAAGAGGGTAGCGATTCGTCAGCACGAGCGCGAGTGAGAGCTTTCTACCCAGTCACCCCCAACGCTGGGTTTGGCGCTGAGGTGGATTTGACCACGGGCATCGGGTTTGCTGATTCGCAAGAAACGGGGCTGAACCTGAACGAGCTGTATTTTGCTGGATCGCTGCCGTCCTTGCCGACCTTGCGGTTTGTCGTGGGGTTGATGGATCTTACGTCCTATTTCGACCGCAACAGCTTTGCCAAAGACGGAGCCACTCACTTCTTCAACTCCGTCTTTCAAACCAACCCAGCGTTATCAGCAGCGGGCATTGGCTCCCGTCCAGGGCTACTGGTCAACTGGAGCGCTACAGATGACATCGACCTCAAGGCAACCGCGTTTTCCTCGACGCGCAATCTGGGCGATTTTAATCTGGATGCCTTCGCCGGCGAAGTTGGCGTGCGCTTTGGCACCGCTATCATTCGCGGCACCTATGTTTCATCCCGCGATGCTGGACAGCGGAGCGGCTTTCGAGAGATTTTTGACATTCCACGATCGGGCAATTTAGGCTCCCGTTCAGGCGATCGCGAAGAAGCTTATGGCATCAACGCTGAAGTCTTCATTCCCAGCCTCAAATTAGGACTCTTCGGACGCTACGGACGTTACACCAACCTGAATCTTGATGCTAGCGGTACAACCTACAGCGCAGGGCTAAGCTTCCTGGATATCTTCTTACCGAGCGATCGCTTGGGGCTAGGCTACGGGCGGCAGTTGTCCAACGATGACCTGCGGCAAGCGCGAGGTGACAACAATCCCGATGTGCTGGAGTTGTTCTACGACTTTCGCATCACGCCTAACTTACGTGCGGCAGTCATGCTTCAAGAGCGCAATGGCTTCTCCGAAACCGTTTTAGGCGTTCGCGTTCGCACAGATTTTGATCTTTCGCCACTGTTTAGGAGGTCGAGATGAGGGGCTTAAATCGATTGGTGAAAGGCAGAAGGCAGGAGTCAGAAATCAGGAGCCAAGAGTCAGGAGTCGGCAGTCATTCAAAACTTCCCCCACACCCCACACCCGTTCGGCTGAGCGCTCACGTCGAAGCTCACACCCCTCTCTCCCTCCGCATCCTCTGCTTAACAAGTAGCTTGCTGGTCGCCCTTGTGGGAATGCCGTCACAGGCGCAGTCTGTGTCGGTCGGGCAGGGCTACACGCTGTTGAACCGGGGTGATGTGAATGATGCGATCGCCTCTTTTCAAAGCGCGTTACGGCAGAATCCTCAGTCTCTCGAAGCAAAGCTGGGGCTGGCGATCGCCTATCAGCGGGCAGGGCAAGACTCAAAGGCGTGGCAGGCGTATCAGCAGGTGTTGGTGCAGGACTCGAAAAATCTGACGGCGCTGTCTGCGGTGGGTGTTCTGGGCAGCTATCGACCAGAGTGGCAGGCACGGGGCATTGAGGCGTTGACCACATTGCTTACGCTGGCACCAGACCGTACGAGCGATCGCACACAGCGGGCACTACTGTACGGCTATCAAGGGCGCTTTACAGACGCGCTGGCAGACTATCAAATCTTGCTGCAAAAGCCTACGCCAGCGGTGCTTTTGGGGGCAGCTCAAGCGTATACCTACAGTGGCAACTATACAGAAGGCGTAGCGCTGTTTGAACGCTACCGTGGCACAGGTAAACCATTATCAACGGATGCAGTGATTGCTTATGGAACGGCACTGCGAGAAACCGGGAAGCCGGAGCAGGCAATTCCCTTGTTGGAGTCCCAACTGAAGCTGTTGAAGCCTTCGGATCGAACTGCGATCGAGGTGCGATCGTCATTAGCAGCCGCATATCAGGCAAACCAGCAGCCCGATCAGGCGTTAGCAGTGCTCCAACCTTTACGCAACCAGCCGGAAGCCACGCTGTCATTGGCACGGGCACTGAGCCAAATCGGTCGGCAATCGGGCGATACAGTGCTCTACGCAGAAGCGGTGGAGCGCTACCGTCAGGTGTTGCGGCAGACTGCCAAACCATCACCGGGATTGATCACCGAAGCAGCAGACGTGTTCAGCGAATTCCCACCCGCACGACAGGAGGCACTGGCGCTGTACGAGCAGTTGATCCAGCAGCAGCCAGAGCCAGGTTTAAAGGTGAAGCGGTTAGCGATCGCCCGCCAGCTAGGACAACTTACCACTACTGACCTGCGCCAGCAGCTACAGACGGTTCTACAACCCTTGCCCAGTAGTGCTGTAGAACGGCAGACGATCGCGCTGGCACTCGTCCGGCTTGACCCACCCGACCCAGAGCTACTGCCCCAATATCAAGCGCTTTTAGAAAGTGGGGTAGATGCACCCTTTCTGCACTTCCGAGTGGCACAGATTTGGGTGCAGAAAGGAGACTTTGGGCAAGCACGGCAGTCGCTTCAGACCTATAGCGCTACGTCAGCGGGAGCGCGCGATCGTGCCCCCGAACTGCTGCTAGCAGACATTGAGCGACGAGAAGGCAAGTTAGATGCCAGCGCTCAACGGTACGAAGTGGTCATTGCCAGCAACCCACCCGCGCCCGTATTGTCCAACGCCTTGCTGGGCTTAGCAGATGTGCGGCAGGCACAGGGACGATCGGACGAGGCATTGCGCGTGTACGACCAGATTTTGGCGAACAAACCGCAAGACTTACGCACCCAGCTTGGTCGAGCCAGCGTTGCCTATCGTGCCGATCGCATCACGCAAACCGAGGCAGAAACGGTGCTGGCTACATGGCTTCAGTCACCCTCTGCATCTGAAACACCGCCAGAGTTGTTTAGCCTCGTTGGGTCGCTGCCAGCAGACCCCAAGCGAGAGGCTCTTTACACCACCCTGCTGGCAGTACAGCCCGACAATTTTGCGATTCAGCGTCGTGCTCTGCAAGTTTTGGCAGCCCGTGATCCGGCAGCAGCACGATCGCAGGTGGAGCAGCTAGCCACGCGTAACAAAGGCGATATCAATGCGTACTTTGTGCAAGGCGATCTGGCGCAAACCCTGGGCGCTTTAGCGCTTGCAGATCAGGCATACAGCGCCATCTTGCAGCAACAGCCTAACAATGTAGACGCGATCGCGGCTCTAGCAGGGGTTCGCTTTCAACAGCAGCGCTACGCCGAAGCCAAAATCCTTTACAACCGTGTGCTGGCATTACGACCCGATGACCTTGACACACGTCGCATCCTCGGCGAACTCAGCCTTGCCCAAGATCGTCCCGGTATTGCCTTACAGCAGTTCAAAGCTCTACGGCAGGCACAAATTGCTAGAGAAGCCCCGAACTCAACGACGACTCAGGGTAGTGCCACCGATCGCAAAATCGAAAAGATTCAAGTCGATCTCCTCCGGCGACGCGGCTTCCAACCCTCGTGGGAACGGTACTAACTCCTGTTTTGTAGGGACGTTACATGTAACGTCCCTACAAAATGCTTCTGCCCACTGCCCACTGCCTTCTCTTCCCCCATGCACCCTACCCGTCCCTCTTTGCCACGTTTTTCAATGTTACGACCGCGTCGTCTGGTTTTAGCGATCGCGCTCTTTCTCCTGACGTTAATCTGTAGCCTGGGTCTGGGTTGGAACATCACCGTTGCTCAGACCAATCCCCCTGCGGAAGCGCCTGCCCCATCGGGCATTGATAAAGCTCCAGCCCCCCCACAAGTCTCAGGCGAAGCGGCAGCGAAAGATCCTGACGTGTCGGATGCGGCGAAAAAAGGCACGATCGTTTCACCGCTGGCAGCCGGACAGTATGTGCTGGAGTTTAACCGGAGTCCGGTTGTGGGCAATCGGCTGCGGTTGCGGAGCATCTACGACGAAACGCGGCTGCGGTTCACCCGTCCTCGCGCCTGGAAGCCCAAAACCGCCAAGCTTCAGGTTCGCTTTCGTCACTCGCCTGCGCTGTATGCCACGCGATCGAATCTCACAGCGTATGTGAATGGTGCCAGCGTGGGCAGCCTGCCGTTGAACAAAAAGCAGGGCGAAATCGGCAGCGCCATCTTTGACATCCCGCCCGACATCATTCAAGACAATAACGAGGTCGTGCTGGCAGCGCTGCAAAACAACTCGCCCACCTGCACGCAAGACCCCTTCGATCCATCGCTGTGGACGGAAATTTTGCCCGATTCCAAGCTGGTGTTTGACTTCCAGCCCCAGCCGATCGCGCTTAACTTCAGTCGCTATCCCTATCCCATTTTTGATGACCTCAGCCTGGAGCCAAACCAGCTTGCGTATTTGCTGCCCAACGCAGTAGAGGAACCCTGGCTCACAGCGACCACTCGGTTTCAGACAAATGTAGGGCGGTTTGCACAGTACCGTCCGCTGAATACACGCCTGCTGAGCGCGATCGACCAGATGCAGCCCAACGAACGGCTCGTCATCATTGGCACACCCAAAACGCAGCCCGCTCTGGCACAGCTCACCCTGCCGCTATCGGTGAAAGAGGGGCAGGTGCGGGACGACAAGCAAAAAGTGTTGCCCAACGATGTGGGTGTGGTGATGCTGACGACGACTGCTGATAAGCTTCACCCCGTACTTGTAATCACGGGAAACGGCACTGAGGGCATTGCGAAAGCAGTGCAGTTTCTCATCCAGCCGCGCGATCGCCAGCTTGGCACGGGACAGGCGATCGTCGTTCGGCAAGTGACCGATGTACCCGCACCGTCGCCTCGTGAGTGGACTGGCTATCTCCCGACTGCTAACCGCTTTCAGCTTAAAGACCTGACCACGTTTGACAACAAGCCCTACGAAGACATGACCGTCCGGGGTGCCGATGCGCCAGCGATGGAGTTTGACTTCCGCGCCCTGCCGGATGACCAGTTCACAACGGGGAATTTCATCAACCTCAACTACAGCTACAGCCCACAGGTGAACCCACTCACCTCCCTGGTGGAAGTGCAGCTTGATGGGTTGGCGCTCATGGGCAAAAAGCTCGACTCCGTCACAGGCGGCTCCCACGAAACGCTGAGGGTGGTGCTGCCAGAAAACCGCATCAAGCCCAACTCCAAAATCCGGATTCGCTTTCAGCTTGACCCCCGTGAACGTCGTTCCTGCAACCGGGCGTTGGATCAACAGCTTTGGGGCACGGTTCATGCCGACACCAGCTTTGAGCTGAGTCGCACCAACGTGGTGCAGGTGCCGGATCTAAAACTGCTGCAATTCGGCTTTCCCTTTGCAACCCCTCAGGATTTGTCCAAAACCGCGATCGTCCTGCCCGACGTACCGACGAAAGCCGATCTGTCGCTGCTGTTTGAAGTCGGCGCACGGCTAGGACGGCTAAGCAAGGCAGAATCCGTCAAGCTCGACGTGTTTCGGGCAAGTAAGCTGCCGACCACAGTACGGAGCGATCGCCACCTCATTGGCATCGGCACCCGCGAGAACTTCCCCCTCCCCGATGCCCTTAAGTCCGAAGGGTTTACTCTCCAGGATGCCTTTCGCCGTCAGCGTGGGCAAAGCCAGGTGCAAACCCTCCCTGATGCCGATGGTGTGGTCAAAGAAATCGTGTCGCCCTGGAACCGCGATCGCGTCCTCCTCCTGCTTAGCGGACAAAGCAACACAGGCTTAGACCAGGTGCGCGCCCTGCTCAACCGCGACTTCCTCTTCTTCCAACTGCGCGAAGACACTGTGCTCATCGGCACTGGCGAACCAGACCCCAACCCGTATAACCCCAACGCCTACTCGCTAGAGTTTTTACAACAGGCAAACCAGAAACAGCAGTTGAGCCAAACAAGCCTGCTCGATCGGTTCCTACAATCTCTACGCATCAGTTGGTTCATCCTCGCCCCCGGCTTTGTGATTGCCGCACTGCTGCTGTATGCGATCGCTCAGTCGTATCTGGGACGGTTGGGGAAGAAGTGAGGGGAGAGGGGAGAGGGGAGAGGAGTTGGGAGGCAAGGAGTAAAAGCTAAGGGTAGGAGACAGGAGGCAGAAGGCAAAACTCTAAGCTAAACCGATTGAGTCCCAAGCTCGACCCATCAACTTTCAAGCTCGTCCTAGCAAATGCCAAGCCTGACCTAGCAAGTTCTAAGCTCCACCTATTAGCTTTCAAGCTCGCCCCATCAACTTTCAAGCCCGACCTATTAACTTTCAAGCTCCACCTAGCAGCTTTCAAGCTCCACCTATTAGCTTTCAAGCTCGACCCACCAAACTTCAAGCTCGACCTACCAAACTTCAAGCCCGACCCATCGCGTTCCAAACTCAACCCTCCGACTTCTAAGCTTCAAATCTGACCCTTCAAACTCAAAACTCAAAACTCAAAACTTTTAACTCTTCACTCCTCACCCCTCCCTCCTCCCTCCTCCCCCCCCTCCATGCTCAAACTCCCTCTTCGGGTTCATCACCAGTCGACC
>JACMKO010000518.1 GCA_014380065.1 Leptolyngbya sp. ES-bin-22
GCATGAAGGAACTGCGGACTTACGTCCTTGAGCATCGAGGGGATGATGAGGCGTTTTAGGCGCTGGTCGATCGCCGACGCGCTGCAAATCCAAAGCCGGTACTCTATTCGCTTCCTAAGACTCCGGAGGAACACGAGGAAATGCGCCGGATTCTTTGGCAGAAGTTGAAGGAGTCGGGTGAGATCAAGGAATCAGACGATTTCTTTGGAGAGATGAGCTCTAAGTCAGGGGTCTTGGCGTTGGCGGTTTGCCTCAGTGCCGCCAGATCCCCGACTTCTTCGCTGGTTCTAGGTGATCACTCAGGGTTGCATGACAGAAGTCGGGGATCTTAAGGTGAGCGATCGCTCTGAAACGCGCTGCGATCGCACTCCAAACGCCAGCGTTCTCATTTCAAACAGGAGCGTTCTCGGTTTAAACAGGAGAGTTCTCGTTTCAAGTAGGAGCGATCGCACTTTAAACGGCAACGTTCTCATTTCAAACAGGAATATTCTCATTTCAAGTAGGAACGATCGCATCTCAAACAGGAATATTCTCATTTCAAGTAGGAACGATCGCACTTCAAATAGGAGCGTTCTCATTTCAAGTAGGAACGAGCGTGTTTCAATTTACAAGTACCGCACTCTGAAGCGCAAGTTTCGTGTTCGGAGGCTTAAGCGTCCTTCAGCTTCCTACGATTCTCCAAATATAGTCACTCAGAAACACCAGTTGATTAACCATTGCCTCTGCGGATCGGGTGGACATAAGTTTTAAGACCTCCGAGGTTTTCAAAACCTCGGAGGTCTGCCTACGTTGCCGACTCGATGATCCATCGAATCTTCGTCGATAAACAGCCTGATGAGACTCATGCAGACGGTTCCATTTCTGCCGAAAGTCTTTCGTAATCTGCCTTCTTAGCAGTCAAATAAGACTCAATCTCTGCTCGATTGGCGTAGTAATAGGTCAACGCGGCATACATTTTTCAGACCCTCTCACGTAAGGCTTATGGGCAACGCCCACTCTACAGTTTGTGGGTTACTCATGTGAAAACGGCTATATGTGTGCTGGTTTATCGCCTCACAGCCTTCTACTTGTTATGATGCGTCGTGATCGCGATCGTGTTTGTCTCAACGAACCATCTAGGATTGGAGTAGCTTATGGGGTTCCATGTTTCTCCCACCGAGCAGCAGGGTCACTACCGTTACGATCCCACTGCGCTTGACCAGCAAGGACCTGCCCGCCTTTTTCCACACGCTGGTGAAGATGGGGTCTGGCGCTATGTGTTGACCCAAATGCGTCGCAATCTGCTGGCTCAGGGGCAACTATCAGAGCCGTGGAGCTTACTGCTGCGTCAGCTTGAGCAAACAAACCAGCAGCTTGAGCAAGCGTGGTCGCAGTTTGCCACGCTGCTAGTGGATTTCAAACTCTTGCAGTCGGGCTGGTTTAACGTCAATTTGCCGCCCAATGAGCAGTTTGACACCGCCTTTGTCCGCGAACGACGGGCAATGACGGCGGTGCTGCTGGCAGCGAAAACGACTGCCAGACTTTATACCGAGACAACCGCTCGTCGATCGCAGTTTTATCAAGTGCTGGAAGATTTGGGGCGCATTCGTCCCGTGGTTAGTCGCATACATGAACGGGATGGTGGGTTGAGCGATCGCGAGTTTGTCCGTCAGCGGTTGGCAGGGCAAAATCCGATGGCGCTGCGCCAACTTCAATCAGCAGATCAGGCATGGCTGCAAACGTGGGAGCAAGCGGACTCCAAGGCTTCCGTTGATTTAGTCGAGGCAGCCGCAGCCAGTCGCCTGTTTGTGGCTGATTATCCGTTACTGGAGAGGCTGGCTCCGGCTGATTTGCAGGCTGGTCGGTATGTGGGTAGCCCGATCGCAGTGTTCTATCGTGCTGAGACTGGGCTGGAGCCAGTGCTGATTCAGGTGGAACCCGGTCGATTCGCTACCCCAACCCAACCGAATCGCGATCGCTGGATGCAGGCAAAGCTGTTTGTGCAAACGGCAGATGTGACGTATCACGAATTGATTGTGCATCTTTGCGATACCCATCTGGCAATGGAGGCGTTTGCAATCGCGACCCCGCGCCAGTTGCCTGCGACTCATCCGGTTTATCGCTTGCTGCGTCCTCATTTTCGGTTTCTGCTGGCGATCAACACGCGTGGTAATGCGATTCTGCTGGGTGAAGGAGCCGCGATCGACAAGCTGATGGCTCCCACTCGTGCGGCTTCGCTGGCAATCATCAACCTGGCATATCGATCGCGATCGTTCCAGGACTATGCGCTGCCAACTGTCATCGCTCAGCGCGGCATTGAGCCAGATGTGCTGCCAGAGTTTCCCTATAGGGATGATGCCTTGCTGCTGTGGGAGGCGATCGCGCGTTATGTCACCCGTTTTTTACAGCGCTACTATCCAGACGATCAGGCTGTGCAGCAAGACTCGTACCTGCAAGCCTGGGCAGCAGAATTAGGCGCTCCCCTGGACTCTCGCCCCTCAACCGAGTTTCCGCAAGCTCCAGACTGGCTCCCGTCTGAGTGGCTGCACCAAACTAGACTCACCCCTGACCCTCTGCCCGTCTATCCCCGTGTGCCAGACTTCCCGCCTGCGGTGGGGGCAGACACGCAAGTCGGTTTGTTAACCAGCGTGCAGCAGCTCATTGAGATTGCAACTCAGGTCATTTTCACCTGTGGACCACAGCACGCTGCTGTTAACTTCAGCCAGTTTGACTATGTAGGCTATGCGCCTAACGCCCCTCTAGCGCTTTACGATCGCCCTGATACTGCTTCGTCCTTTCACCAACTGCTACCAGGTGCCGATCAGGACTTAGGGCAAATGGAGCTGGCGTTTGCCCTAAGTGGCATTCGTTGGGGCAGGTTGGGCAGTTCGGCATTAATGCAATTTGTAGAGGCGGGCGATCGTCAGGCGTTGGCTCAACTTCAGGCTGAACTGCTAGACATCGAAGCCAAAATCAACACTCGTAATCAGCAGCGGCTTGCCCATAGCGGGGTAGAGTATCCGTATTTGCTGCCGTCGAGGATTCCGAACAGTATCAATATTTAGCTTTCATGCACGTTCAACAGTCGGCTCTTTCAATCTTCATGGCGTTTGCGATCGCGACTGTTACTGCGTTCCCTGGTGAGGCGTTGCCGCTCTCACCGGGCGATCGGGTGCGAGTGCTGACACCAATGGATGATGAGCTACCGCCGGACAGTCGCTTTCGGCTGAGCGGACTCTATGAGGTGAACCTAGATGGGATGCTGCAAATCCCGTTTTTGGAGCCACAGCTAGCCGTTGGGTTAGAAGTGGCTGAGGTGCAAAAGAAACTGGCTGAGGCCTTGGTCAGCAAAGAATTTTTTCGACCGGAATCGCTGGAGCTAAGCGTCAGCGTGGCATCCTGGGCACCTGTGCAGGTAACGGTAACGGGCGAAACGTTTCGACCAGGGCGCGTGTTGATTAATGCGACGACGGAGAGTGGGCAGGTGCAAGCGCGATCGTCCCTCTCGTCCGAAGTGGTGACTGGCAGCTACCCGCCCGATCGTTACTTGAGTACTGCCATTCGGAGTGCGGGTGGCTTAAAGCCCGCTGCCGATCTTCAGCACATTCGCCTGGTGCGGGGCAAGCAAGAAAAAACGGTTGATCTGTCTGGCATCCTCACGGGCAAACCTGTCCCCGATGTGCCGCTGATTGCGGGCGATCAGGTCGTGGTGCCAACGTTGAGCTATAGCCAAAACGAACTGGTGCGACCGTCGCAGCTCACACCAACCGAAATCACGGTGTTTTTGTCCAATCTGACGGCTCCAAATACACCTAACATCAGCAAGGGTGGTCAGGTGGTCACGCTGGCGTATGGCACTCGCTTCTCGCAGGCAGTCATGGCGGCGGGGTGTGCAGGCGGCACCCAGAGAACCAATGCGAGACGACGCGCGGTGCTGGTGCAAACCGATCGCCTGACGGGCAAAACCACGGTGGTCGAACGTCCCGTCGAGCGCTTACTTAAACAGTCCAATAACGATACCGAAAATCCTTTCTTAATGCCGCAAGATGGGGTAGTTTGCTACGATTCAACTGTCACGAATCTCGCCAGCATCTTTCGCCTGCTTACCGATATTGCCAGTCCGTTCTTCTTAATCCACAGGTTGTTCCGGGATGAATGAGTTTCCTCACCTTTCCCAATCGGCATCACTGTCAGCGGCAGACCGGGGGCGCGGACTGCGCTATCTGGCGATCGCGGCAGCGCTGAATGCAGCCGTGTGGGGGTTAGCGCTCTACCTGCTGAAAGATTCGCCGCATCTTTATACCAGTCTCTATTCCATTGTTTTGCCGGAGCAGATGAGTCGTCCCAAAGGGAGTGCGCCTGAGCCAGCAGCTCCGATCGCCAACGTGGTGAGCGACAATACCCGTGAGAACGCAAAAGCCAGCTACAAGTTGATCGCCATGACGGACGAGGTGCGTCGATCGGCAGCCAACAAGCTTGGTATGAGGACTTCACAGTTTGGTGCTCCCTCTGTAGAGGATGTCAAAGGCACCGCGCTGATGAATTTTGGTATTGACGGGTCAACGCCGGAAGAAGCGCAGAAAAAGGCGCAGGCATTGTACGAAGCCTTTCAAGAGCGGTTAATTCAACTACGGTTGCAGCAGTCAGCCGATGTGGATACAGGGTTTGAAAACTCGTTAGGCGTGGTGCGGAAGAAGCTAGAAACTGCCCAATTGCGCCTGTCTGACTACAAAGTGCGCTCTGGTTTAGCGTCTAACGAGCAGATCGATCAGCTTGCCAACAACATTGAGGCACTCCGACGGCAACGGGTAGAAGCGATCGCCCAGCAGCGCGATGCCTCCATGCGAACGCGGCAACTGTCAGGTAGCTTGAATATTTCCTCGCAATTGGCCTCTGAGGCGTTTGCGCTGCGTGCCGATTCCCTGTTTCAAGAGTCTCTGCGCGCCTATAGCGAAGCGACCGCTCAGTTGGCAGATGTGTCGGCTAAGTTTGGCTCCAAGCATCCAGTGGTGGTGCAGGCAACTATCCAGCAAGCAACGGCTGAAAGTGCTCTGCAAAGCCGTGGACAGCTACTCCTGGGACATCCAACTGACTTGAACGCGATCGCCCGTCTCAATACTGGCAGCAATGATCAAAGCAGCAACCCGCGTGAGCTTCTCTTTAAGGACATCGTGACTCATGACGTTGAGCAGCGCGGGCTGCTGGCGCGCGTGCAAGAACTCGATCGTCAGCTAGAGCAATTAGAGCAGCGGCTGCGCGTGTTGTCACAGCGCAGTTCCACGTTAGATGCACTCAATCGAGACGTGCAAATCGCTCAAGCCGTTTTTTCGTCTACACTGGCGGGGCTTCAGGTTGATAAAGGTAATATTTTTGGCTCCTATCCACCGATTCAACTCGTCGCCGAACCGAATCTACCCACCGCTGCGACCCTTCCACAGCGTCAGCCCTTGTTTCTCATTGCTTCTGTGCTCTCACTGCTGATCGTCACTGGCTTGCTCGTCGCGTGGCTGCGGAAAACATCGTTCACCAAGTGGCGATGGGCGATCGACCAGAAGCAGTAGCCTACAGCAATTTTCAGTAGGGTGGGCAGTGCCCACAATTATTCAAAAAGCCTCGGTGTAAGCTCTGTAGGCAGTGCCCACTCGACAATCTGTGGCCTATTCGTGTGAAAACGGCTGTAAAATTATCAGTCTCTCGCTTCCTCAATTCCCTCTTCTGATTTAGCTCTATGTCTACGACCGCTTCTCTCCGCACTCAACTGCATCCCGCCCTTCGTCAACTTGCTGACACCATCGAAAGCGTCTGGCAGCGTCACCTCGATTTGTCCCCCTATCCGCTACCCGCCGAACTGGGCTATGTCGAAGGGCGGTTGGAAGGTGAGAAGCTAACGATCGAGAACCACTGTTATCAAACCCCCCAGTTCCGCAAGCTGCATCTGGAATTGGCAAAAGTTGGCGCTAACCTCGATATTTTGCACTGTGTGATGTTCCCGCGATCGGACTACGCGCTGCCGATGTTTGGTACAGATCTAGTCGGTGGACGGGGACAGCTTAGCGCCGCGATCGCGGATCTATCGCCCACTAGCCGCGATCGTCACCTGCCGCAAGCCTATCAGCACGAGTTGAAAGCCCTCCCGTTGCAGCCGTTCTCTCAACCACGCGACCTACCAGCGTGGGGCGATATTTTCTCTGAGTTTTGCTTGTTCATTCGCCCTGACGGTACCGACGAAGAAACGCAGTTCATCGCTCGCGTCGAAGCCATGTTGACCATTCACTGCCTGCAAGCGATCGCCACCCCATCCACACCCGAACAGCAGGATGACATTTTGGCAGGGCAACGCTACTACTGCACCAAGCAGCAGCAAAATGACAAAACTCGCCGCGTGCTCGAAAAAGCCTTTGGTCACGACTGGGCACATCACTACATGACCACTGTGCTGTTTGACTGCGTTTAGAGCACAGCAAGCAGGGGTGAGTTTTGTGTTTTTTGTGTAAACCTGCACCAAAATTTAACCTGAAGCCAACCTCCCAATTAACTTCCCTTGAAATTCAGGTTCTAGTCTGATGGTAATCTCCATCACATTCATACGCTCTATGCTGCAATCTTACGCCTCTAGAGAAATTACCCAGCCTGATCTGCGTCAATTTCTGGAAGAACTCTATCAGGGGCGGGATCTAAGCTCGTTTCAGGCAGGTCAGTCGATTCCCATGAACCCACAGGCAGTTTGGGTGGTCTGCCGTGGCGTTGTACAGCTCAGTACCCTTTATCAGAGCGGTGACGAAGCGCTCTTGGGGCTTGCAGGTCCTTCGATGCCGTTTGGCTTGCCGCTGACGCTGATTTATCCGTATCAGGCGACGGCTTTGTCTGATGTTGATCTGATGGGGCTGACCAGCGCCGAAATCGACCAGTCCCCCACGCTGGCGCAAGAGGTGGGTCGTCATACAGTGCGTCGGCTGAGGCAGACGGAAGCCATGCTAGCAATGGCAGGTTACCGACGGGTGGAAGATCGGCTGCGTCAACTGCTGCTGCTGTTGCAGATGGAAGTGGGTCAACCCGTTGCGGAGGGCACTCGCATCAGCGTGCGGCTGACTCATCAACATTTGGCAAGCGCGATCGGCACCACACGCGTGACTGTGACCCGTTTACTGGGACAACTTCGGGGAGAGGGACGGCTCATCGTCGATGCGAACCGTCACATTATCTTGCCCGTCGGTGTCGCGTTATAGCCGCTGGGCGATCGTCTCACGAGGCGAAGCCGTTGGCTGTGCTGCTTGCATAATTTCGGCTTCTACCGTCACCACACCAACCGTTTCACTACCCAGACAACGTGCTGCTTCACGCGAGAGATCCAGTGTCCGGTTCTCAAAATAGGGGCCGCGATCGTTCACGCGTACAACTACCGCTTTCCCATTTTCGACATTGGTGACCTTCAGGAAGGTGTCAAACGGTAGCGAAGGATGTGCAGCGGTGAAAGCATCCTGATTAAAGGTCTCCCCAGTTGCCGTTTGCCGTCCATGAAAGTAGGGACCATACCAAGACGCTAACCCCCCAATGGTCTGACCTGTTGCCTGTAGCCCATACATCTTTACCTGAGCGTCGGCAAGTGACAGCGGCGGTTGTGTGACGGCTGTTCGCAACGCATTGACCCATTGAATTGCCAGCATTTCAGCGTTGCAATCCCCCTGAGCTGCCACCTGCTGATTCACCGTAAATAAGACGCGATCGCCAAGCTTGCCAACCGGAAACCCATTGACGATGCCTGGTTGAAGCTGTTGCAACTCAGGCTTGACCGCGCTGAACACTTGCTCAAGACGATGAGCAATCTGCATTGCCTGCCGTTGCTTTGGAGCTGCGCTCACAACATGCCCCTTGATACTGACTTGAAAGAGGCTATGTTTTAGTGATGACTTGTCCGCTAAACGAGCGGTTGGCACACTGTCTTGAACGATCGGCAGGCATTGCCCAAACCCTAGTCCTGCTGTGTTTGGAGGCGTTAAGCGTGCTTTTGCCAACTGCCTTGGCTCAACTTGAGTGACGACAACAGGCGGAGCATGATTGATTGCTGCCAATTTTTGAAAGCCAGAAAGCAAACCCCTGAACGCACCTAAAAACCCAAGCGACAGCGAGGGTGCATCGGCATGAAACGGCAATGAAGTGGCTGAAACCAGTTGAAACTTTTGCGTTGCCTGTCCAAAGACACGGTTTGGCGATGAGACAGACAACGCAGTATCGAGGCGATCGCGCGCAGTCGGAAGCAAAGCGCTATGCACTCCGCCCATCTGAGCGACAGTTTGAGTCGGCACAGCGTTTGCTAAAGAAGAGGGTACACGCAGGAGGTCTTGGCTAGACGAGAAAAAGCAGTTTACCCAAGATGCAACCCACACAAGTCCAAAAATTGGCATGAATAATTCAGTGAATTGTAGTAAGCACTACAAAGTGAAAAACAGTACTTTATAGTACCCTTCACCAAACCTTTAAATCTCTACCCCAAGGATAATGATTGTGAAGTGTATGCCTTCGCCAAAACACCATCGACACTGCCCAGACCTAGCATCCGCCGGACTACATTGTGCTGCATACAGTGACAGTGGCTGCTCCAGCTCTTTACAACCTGCTGCTTGACCAGGCAGTACAGATCGCTGACCCGCTATCCTGGGATATAGTGACTTAGCTAGGGCAAGGATCAACGGGCTTATGGTCGGAGCGATTGAGCGCATTGCGCAGGAAATAGCAGCGCTGGACAGCGCAACTAGCGCGATCGCTGACGAATTCTACAGCGCTTACTTGACCTATCTCACCATCCTGGGGCAAGCCGTACGTCAGCAGTTGATTCTTGCCAGTTATCACGTTTGCACGCAAGGGTATCCAGAGGCGTTTCTAAGTCTACCTTTTAGCCAACGACAGCAGTTGCAGCAACGGTTGCGGCACCTGGGACAGCAAGTGCAGGAGGAGATTTTAGCCCAGCTCCATGTTCCGGTTAAGCTGGACGATTCAGAGGTTGATCCAGTCTCGTTAGAGTTAACATCTGGCGCTGACAGTCAGCCTGATGCCGCGTTATTGACGATCGCGCCGTTCGCGTCTATTGAGGAACAGCCATCGCTTACGCCAACTCACCTGGCACAATGGCGCGAAGAATTAGAATACGCGATCGCGGCTGAGCTAAAAACGGCTTCTCATGCCGCTAACCATCTGTTACAACAAGCCAATATTTTGCCCCAAACGTTGCCTGAACCTGTGTTGGAGGCAGCTACAAAAGCTGAAAGGTCTGAGGCAAGAGCAGGTACACCCAATCTATTGAATTTGCTAGTTGAAGCCGATAGTGGCATGGTTGAAACCGACCCGTCAGAAGAATCGAATGGGCGGGCACTTATGCATATCGTGGCAATTTATTTACGCCTTGCCGAAATCGAATTTGCTGACCCTACCGTGGCAGCAGCTCGCAGCAAAATTCGCAGTCTGTTTGCCCAACTGAAGACACTGGGGCGCGGCTACCAAGCCAAGCGACACGAACAGTCGATCGCAGAAGCGCAAGCAGCCTGGCGATCGAGCTGGATGGAAGATTAGGGAGTGGGGAGTAGGAGATGAGTCATTCAGAGCAAGAGCCGCTAGCTTCAGAGTCGCCAAAAGCCGACACCCTGAATCCCAAACCCCAAACCCCATCCATCGACTGGATTCGTCTACAAAAAGCGCTCTCGGTCGAAGCCGAACGTGGTTTCAACGATCTGGAGGGGAAGCAGCACCGCTTTAGTGAATTCATTAGTCTGACCCTGAGTCAGTTGCCTGCTGCCTTGCCTGCGATCGAACAACAGCGTTGGCAGGCATTCGGGACGCGGTTTGCAACGTATGCTGAGCTAACTTTTTCGCAGCGACAGCATCTCGTCGCCGATACGCGGCGCTTTTTGCATCATGTACGGCAAACGTGGGAGGAGAAGGGGAGAGGGGAGAAGGGAGAAGAGAGAGGGGTTGGATCATCAGAGCGTGTCGCTTCGACCGTGCCAACCAGCAAGACTCCTAAAACAACGCCATTGGTTGAATTGGGTCGGACTGTCACGCTTGATCAAGCGGTAACTTACCTGCCAGGTATTGGTCCCAAAAATGCGGAGAAGTTAGCCAAACTAGGACTCTCGACGGTGCGAGATGTGCTCTTTTACTATCCACGTGACCACATCGACTATGCGCGTCAGGTCAAAATTCGCGACCTAACAGAGGGCGAAACCGTCACCTTAGTAGGTACGGTGAAGCGTTGCACGTGTTTCTCCAGCCCGCGCAATACCAAACTGACGATTCTAGAGCTGATGATTCGAGATCACACCGGGGAAATTAAACTCGGTCGGTTTTTTGCAGGCAGTCGCTACAGCAACCGGGGCTGGCAGGAGCAGCAAAAGCGACAGTATCCACCAGGTGCAACGATCGCCGCTTCTGGTTTGGTGAAAAAAAGCAAATTTGGTATGACGTTGGATAACCCCGACATTGAGGTCTTGCAGCATTCTGGCGATGCGATCGACTCACTCACGGTGGGACGTGTCGTGCCCATTTACCCGCTTGCAGAGGGTGTAGACGCAGCGCTGGTTCGACGAGCCGTGATTGCTGCACTTCCGGCTGTAAAGCAAATTCAAGAAGCGTTGCCGGAAAATTTGCGCGAACAGTATGGCTTGGTGGCGATTCAGGACGCGATCGCCCACATCCACTTCCCACCCGATGGTGCGGCTCTGGACACGGCTCGTCGTCGCCTGGTCTTTGATGAATTCTTTTACTTACAACTGGGCTTGCTCAAGCGCCGCCAGAGTCTACGCCAGAGTCAGGTAAGTGCCGTCATGGCTCCTACCGGACAACTGATTGACCAATTCTACGAAATACTGCCGTTTGCAATGACCAGTGCGCAACAACGGGTCATCAACGACATCCTCAACGATTTGCAAAAGCCGTCCCCCATGAATCGGTTGGTACAGGGCGATGTGGGTTCCGGGAAGACAGTTGTGGCGGTCGTAGCCCTACTCGCTGCCATTCAATCAGGCTATCAAACCGCTATGATGGCTCCTACAGAAGTACTGGCAGAGCAACACTATCGCAAGTTGGTTGGTTGGTTTAACCTGCTGCACCTGCCTGTCGAGTTGCTCACAGGCTCCACGAAAACTGCCAAGCGCCGCGAAATTCACGCCCAGCTTGAAACAGGTGAATTGCCCCTACTGGTCGGTACTCATGCGCTGATTCAGGATACGGTGAGCTTTCAGCGGTTGGGCTTGGTGGCGATCGACGAACAGCATCGCTTTGGTGTGCAGCAACGGGCGCGGCTCCAGCAAAAAGGTGAGCATCCACATGTGTTGACGATGACGGCAACACCGATTCCACGCACGTTAGCGCTGACTCTACACGGCGATCTAGACGTGAGCCAAATTGACGAACTGCCACCCGGACGTAAGGCGATCAAAACCACAATGCTGGCAGGCAAAGAACGAATGCAGGCGTATGACCTGATCCGGCGAGAAATTGCCCAGGGACGGCAGGTATACGTCGTGTTGCCATTAGTTGAAGAGTCGGAAAAGCTCGATCTAAAGTCGGCGATCGACGAACATCACACACTCCAGGAAAGCGTTTTCCCCGAATTCAAGGTGGGGCTACTGCACGGGCGCATGACTTCGGCTGAAAAAGACGACGCAATCAGCCGTTTTCGTGACAATGAGCTGCAAGTTCTCGTCTCTACCACCGTGGTGGAAGTAGGTGTTGATGTTCCTAATGCGACGGTGATGCTCATTGAACACGCCGATCGCTTTGGACTGTCTCAACTACACCAGCTACGCGGACGAGTCGGTCGCGGTGGCTCTCAGTCTTTCTGTCTACTCATGAGCAGTTCCAAAACCGAAACCGCACGGCAACGACTGAAAGTGCTAGAACAATCCCAGGATGGCTTCTTTATCTCTGAAATGGATATGCGCTTTCGCGGTCCCGGTGCAGTGTTAGGCACCCGTCAATCTGGTTTACCCGATTTTGCCTTAGCAAGTTTAGTGGAAGACCAAGATGTGCTGGAACTAGCACGACAGGCAGCCGAAAAAGTGATGGCACAAGACCAAACTCTGAGCCGTTGGGCACTGATGCAGCAAGAGTTGGAGTACCGCTATCGTCGTTTGATGGGTGGCGCGATTTTAACGTAGGGAAAGCAGTAAATTTCAAATCCATTACTTCCAGGGCGGACGCATTAAATCCACGGTCTCCTTTTAACTGGAGTTTAGACTAATTGGTGCAAGCTCGATCTCAGCGTAAACCAAATTGCGGATATCAGTGTGCTGCGATCGCTCACCAAGTTGACGAATCTAGCACTCAATCGCAATCAAATCATTGATCTGAGCGCCCTCAAAACACTCACCCACTTACAGAAACTTGCTTTAGCGCAGAATACGATCGACCACCCCACTTGTCCGGTTGAGTCTGAATAAATTTGCCATTTCTAAGAAATCTTAGTATTGTTCAAACACTCTAGCGAAGCACCTGATCATGAAGAACAGTCAGAAAATATCCACGATGAAACGGCTTTTTAAGC
>JACMKO010000519.1 GCA_014380065.1 Leptolyngbya sp. ES-bin-22
AATCCGTCACGCGAGCAGCAAGGAGAGCGCCCCTGCTGAAAGGCGAGACCTGAACGTTGTGGAAGCTAATCAAGGCTATGAAGAAGTGGCATGAGCCGTTGCAGTCGATGGCATTAAGTAGGGAAGATCTGGTTGAGACCAAGCGTTTGTTGCTTCTGGTTTAATGTTCCCTAGGCTAAAAAGATCTAACTCGCAGTCATAAATCGGTTGAAAATCTTTATATAGCGATCGTCACAACGTTTAGGACATTGGGATCAAAGGGGGTGTGGGGGATTTGCCCCCAGCCGGGGGTTCCACCCCTGCACCCCGTCCTAACCCATCTGTCTATTGCCATAAAGCAAACTTGTCTAGCTTTTGTTGGTGGCTACCTTTGCGAGTGCCTTAAATGTTAGAGAAGCCCTACAATTGAACCAAAACGTCTTTTACGCAGAAAAAATGGTCGCAGCAAGCGATCGTTTATACAGTTTTTTGGTCTGGCGATCGCCCAGTATGGAGATGTCCTAGAGTCAAATCACCATAACTAAAGCCTTCCGCGAGGGAGGCTTTTACTTTGCCATTTACCTGACCAGCGCTTCAACGGGATGCCTCCGTGCTTACTTATGCCTGGACATGGTGGATGCTAGGGTGCGGCGGGTGTTTAAAAAACTTTAAAGAGTCGCTGTCAGTTCTGATGGTAGCCAGTCAGGAAGCAGCTAGCGATGTCCAGCGCGATCGCGCTCAAAGTAGCAGTAGGTATACTAAAAAACCTGACAAACGCTCAGAAATAGAGTAGATCTAGCAAGGGTATCTCAGGTTGATCAGTGCGATGCGGCTTCTGCCAGGTTGACAGGCTGAGCAACTAGGCAAAGGTTTGAACGATCGATCGCTAGTGTGAATGCTGTTACTGATCAATTCCTTTAGAGTCGTGTGTTGGGTAGGGTTGTGCAAAACAAGCAGAAATGGGTGATACGAGTGGTTAAAACAGCAGCCAAGTTTCAGTACCACGGGCATGGCAAAATTCTCTTGATCGGTGCTTTAGCTACCCTGTTGCCGCTTTACAGTGGGTTCTTCAATCCAGTCTGGACATATGAATCTAATTATGAGTTTGGCACTGAGGCACCGACTGGAGTGCCCGCTGAGCCATTGCCAACAAGCTGTCAGCCGCTACGTTCTGCTCAGGCTGGCAGCTTGACCCAGTTGGTGAGCAATGTGACCCAAACGGCAACGCTGATCGAACAACCCGCGATCGGCATCGGGACGCTGCTTGAGAGCGTAGCGCCGCAAATGCTGGCATATTTAAATGCTGCTCCCTTCCCAGAAATCAACCCACGTGCTCGGTTAGCCAAAGTGCCTGTGATCATGTATCACGACATTCTGCCGGAAAAGAAGGTGTTTTTTGATGTCACCCCAGAAGAGTTTGAGCAGCGACTCCAACTGATCAAGCAGAAGGGCTTAACGCCAATCAGTATGGATCAGCTAGTCACGCATCTGCGGACGGGGCTTCCTTTGCCCGAAAAACCCATTCTGTTGACGTTTGACGACGGCTATAGCGGACACTTCGATTATGTGTATCCACTGCTGAAAAAATATAACTATCCTGCTCTGTTCGCGATCTACACTGCCAAGGTGGGTAAGCCCATCGGGCGATCGAGCCTGACCTGGGAGCACCTGCGGGAAATGGCAAAAGACCCGCTGATCACGATTTCGTCTCACAGCGTTAACCATAAGGTGATGGCAGGGCTGACCCCAAGTGAGCTTGCGATCGAAACCCAGGAATCAAAACGCCTTTTGGAGACGGAGTTGGGCGTACCCGTGCGCTATTTCACCTATCCCGAAGGAAAGTATGATGCTCAAGCCGTTGAGTCTGTGAAACAGGCGGGGTATGCGGCTGCGCTCACGATGGATGATAACGATGAGCGACTGGCAGGAAAATCAGACAATCTGCTGACGATTGGGCGCATTGGGCAATCGCGTTTGACTGAAATGGTCAATGTCGCTTGGGGTGGTTCCAAGTTGCCAACCTTTAGCCAGACGTTTGACTTTACATCTCCTGTTGTCCGCACCAATGCCACGATTGACAATACGCCGTTTATCTTCATTGCGGGTGGCAAACCCGTAACGATTCATGCTAAAAAGCGCGACCAAGTGCCCAAGATTTTGGAGGGCACAGGCGCGATCGCCGCTGTAGATGGTGGCTTTTTCTCTTTGGAGTTTTTAGACTCTAACGCGATGTTGGGTCCTGTTTTGAGCCAGTCTGAAGGCGAATTTATTCCCGGTAAGCGGGGCGAGATTCCCTTTCTTGCCAAACGTCCGCTGGTGTTGATTAGTCCCAATGCCGTTAAGTTTGTGCCGTTTGACTACATCAAGCACAACACCCTGGAAGGCATTCAGGCGGAGCTACCCGATGTGACGGATGCGTTTGTGGCGGCTGGCTGGCTAGTAGAAAATGAACAGCCCCAGCCCCTTGAACGCTTTGGTCGCCTGTATAGTGTCAACGAACTACGGCATCGGGCGTTTTGGGGCATTAACGAGGCAGGTCAACCGCAAATTGGTGTCGCTACGGAACCGATCGGCTCAGTCGATTTAGGAGCCGCGCTTGCCAAGGCAGGCTTTCGCAATGCGGTCATGCTGGACTCTGGTGCCAGTACATCACTTGCCTATAAGGGAGCATCGCTAGTAGGCTATACTCCTCGTCCTGTACCGCATGTTGTGGCGCTGCTGCCTCCTGCGGCTGAGCTAAACGCCAGTTGTGCCTTGGTGTCTTCTCGCTAAGGATCGTGGATTAAATCAAACCGACAAATTGTTCGCAGGTAGGGGCGCGCAGCCGTGCGCCCCTACGGAAAACGCCGAGGTGATTAAATTCTTGTTCCTAAGTTTGAACGAGAGAGTGGCTAAGTCTTAAAACTCTCCCTCACGCGCCCATCCCTGAATACTGCTTCAACCCTTTAGACCAGAGCCAGCGATAAATCGCGAAAAACACAGCGCTCCATCCGAGCATGACTAGCAATCCCTGACCCAGATTGACGGGCAGACCCACGAGCAAGCTGGCAGGGAAGTGGATGAGATAGGGAAACGGTGTCCAGAGGACGATCGCGCGCATTTGAGGCGGGTAGACTTCAAGTGGAGCCACCATCCCCGACAAAAACAAGTAAAACAAAAACCAGAACTGTTCTAATGCACTCGCCCGCTCCGTCCAGAAGGCGAACATTGACAGCGTGTACTGCATCAAAAACCGCAGCGCAAAGGCAAAGACAGCCGTCAGCAAGAACAGTAGAAGGCCACCTAAACTGGGTAGCCAAAACGACTGTGGGTAAAGCCAGAAAAAAAGAGCAATCAACCCAAAGGCGAAGGGCAGTCGGGCAAACCGTTCCGCAAAGTGGGAGAAAAAGTGATGCCAGACGGGATCAAGCGGCTGCAACAGGCGAAAGGATAGCTTCCCTTCCACAATCTCGCGCTCAAATTCCCAGATGACCCACACAACCGTGAACTGGCGCACAATGAACGCAGCCAAAAAGTAGCGAGCAAACTCGATCGGCGTTAAGCCAAAGTTCCCTGTCTGCGCTGCCTGCATCCAAATGCCCATCAAAATAATCGGCAGCGAACCCGACAGTACCCACAGCAGCAATTCAGCCCGGTACTCCACCATGTAGGCGTAGTAGACGGAGGTCATTGTACGGGCGATGTTAATGATGCGGTTCATGTCGCTACTCCCGATCGCAATACCCGTCCAATTACTTCCTCGATCGGTGGCTCTGTCACCGATAAATCGACAATTTCTAATTCGGACAACAGTTTGGCAACGGTGCGAGTGAGGCGTTCTTGGGGCACCAAAAATTTGGCGATCGCGCCATCCACTGACTCTAAATCGCCATACAGAGAGAGCTTTTCGGCAGCATAGGGGTGCGCCAGTTCAATGTTGACTTCACGGCAGGGGGCAAAGCGATCGACCAAGCCATCTAGACTGCCATCGTAAATCAACTGTCCTTCGTGGATGACCAGCACCCGCTGACAGAGCGCCGTGATGTCTGCCATGTAGTGACTCGTGAGTAAGACGGTTGCCTGGTAGCGCTGATTGTACGCACGCAAAAACTCGCGGACGCTGACCTGAGCATTCACGTCCAACCCTAACGTTGGTTCGTCAAGAAAAAGGACGTGCGGCTGGTGAATTAACGCTGCCAGCAGTTCGGCTTTCATCCGCTCACCGAGAGAAAGTTTCCGCACAGCCTGAGTCAGCTTCCCCTCTAAGGACAGCATTTCGGTGAGTTCGCCTACGCGCGTTTTGAAATCGCGATCGCTAATGCCATAGACTGCCGCATTAATCCGCAGGGAATCCAGCGCGGGCAAATCCCAAATCAACTGCTGCTTTTGCCCCATCACCAGCGTAATGTTCTGCAAAAAGGCAAACTTGCGCTGAAACGGTACATGTCCCGCCACACTGATGCGTCCGGCAGAGGGGTGAATGAGTCCCGTAAGCATCTTCAGCGTGGTCGTCTTGCCCGCTCCGTTTGCGCCCAGAAAGCCGACAACTTCTCCTGGGTCAATGGCAAACGAAACGTTCTGAACCGCTTTAATCTGACGATACGTGCGCCGAAAAAAGTGCTGTACGGTGCCTTTCAGCCCTGGCTCTTTCACCGCAACGGGATACATTTTGCTTAAGTTTTCTGCCAGAATCACAGGCATTTTTTTACTCTTACTACGAAATTGCCTCAGTTCAACGTGTAGTCACACAAGCGCGAACGGCTGCTACGCGATCGACACCTTTTACTTTATAGTCCCTTTTTTATCGTCCCTGGATGCGATCGCCCCCAGCCTCTTGCGGTTGAAATTAACGGAGTCCCCACCGTGTCTACTTTACTCTCTACAAACATCATCATGCGTTCCTACGCAGGTGAAGCAGATTTGCCTCCGATCGCCGACTTACTCAACGCTTGCGAAGCCGTCGATCAATTGGATGCAGGCACCTCAGTTGAAGAACTACGTCAAGAATTTGCCGATCCCGATTGGGATTTGAGCCGCGATCTACGCTTGTGGCAAGACGAAACCAATCATCTATTAGGCTTTGGAGCTGTCTGGGTACTGCCTCCAGACGGAAACGATAGTGGCTTCCTCTGGTTTAACATCCATCCCAATGTACGGGGAACTGAGTTGGAAGCGCAAATTCTTGCCTGGAGTGAGCAACGGATGCACGAAGTTGCCCACGATCGCGGGGTTTCCGTCAACCTACGAGCCAACGCCCGTGCTGGTCACCACTACCGCGTCTCGCTGCTAGAACGGCATGGTTTTGTGAGAGAACGCTACTTCTACCGGATGATGCGTCCCTTAGCAGAACCGATCCTAGAAGCACAGTTTCCAGTAGGGTTTAGTGTGCGTCAGGTGGATGGCGATCGTGATGCCGAAGCCTGGGTTGAAATGTTCAATCAGTCATTTATTGACCACTGGAATCATCATCCACTGACGATCGAGCAGTTCAAGCACTACCGGACTGAGCCAGACTACAATCCTGCGCTCGATCGCATTGCCGTTGCTGCTGATGGCACCTTTGCTGCCTTTTGCACGGGTCAGGTCTACCAAAAAGACAATCAGCGCAGCGGGCGAACCGAAGGCTGGATCGGCTTACTCGGTACTCGTCGAGGCTTCCGCCAATTGGGACTCGGTCGTGCCATGTTGCTCTCAGGGCTACAGCAGTTAAAGGCGATCGGCGTTGAAACAGCTCTTTTAGGCGTAGACTCCGAAAACCCGTCCGGGGCATTGCGGCTGTACGAGTCCGTCGGTTTTACCCAGCGCTATACGTCGATCGCTTATGCGAAAGAGGTGAGGGGTGAGGAGTGAGGGGTGAGGAGAGTTAGGAGTTTTGAGTGATGAGTTTTGAGTTGGAAGTCAGGAGTTAGGAGAGTTTTGAATCACTTGCCTACTCCCCACTCCCCACTCCCCACTCCCTTCTCCCCCCAAGTTGCTAAAACTGTAACCAAACATACGCTTTGACGATTCAGTGGCAGAGTAAATACATCAAACACTTTTACTTCATCGTTCTTTGTGAGGAGAACTTACCGTGATGCATTCAACCCTTTCAACTGTAAAATCTGGTTCCTGGAATTGCTTTAGAGCGATAGTTGTGAGCGCTGGGCTGTTGAGTCTTGCGATCGCCAACCCCGTGCTGGCACAAGAAAAAATGCTGCGGACGCTGACCGTCACTGGTCGTGGGACAGAGATGGTCGCCACCACGATTACTCAAGTGCGCTTGGGCGTAGAAGCACAGGGCAAAACGGCGAACGAGGTGCAGCAGGAAGTCGCGCGGCGATCGAACGCGGTTGTCAACCTGCTCAAGTCGCGTCAGGTAGACAAACTCGAAACCACAGGCATTAATCTCAACCCGACGTATCAGTACGACAACGGCAAGCAAACGCTGACGGGCTACTCTGCCAGCAACATTGTGAGCTTCCGCATTGCTACACCTAAAGCGGGTCTGTTGCTAGACGAGGCAGTGAAAGCAGGCGCGTCGCGGATCGATGGCGTGAGCTTTATTGCCACCGATGAGGCGATCGCGGCAACCCAAAAAACCGCTTTGCGCGAAGCAACCCAGGATGCCCAGGCACAGGCTGATGCCGTGTTTAGTGCCCTCAGCCTGAGCAAAGGACAGATTGTCAGCATTCAAGTAAACGGTGCTTCTGCGCCACCACCGCGTCCCTTGGAGGACGTGCAATCACTACGGGCATCTGCGGCTCCAAAAGCTCCCAGCCCAGTCATTGGTGGCGAACAGGAGGTTCAGGCATCGGTGACACTGCAAATCAGCTACTAGCTGAAGGACGTTTTGGTGATTAGTTTTGAGTTTTGAGTGCCCGCAAAGATGCTTTCAACTCAAAACTCGCAACTCAAAACTCTCTAAAACTCTTCCTCATAGCCGCCAGCGTTCGCGCCTGCCTCGCTATCGCGTTTGGAACCTAACAGATCCAGCCGTTCCACGCGAATGATGGGTTTAGAGCGATCGTCCCCAGTGCTGCGATCTTTCCACGTATCAAATTTCAGTGCGCCCGTCACGCCAATAAGACTGCCCTTGCGAACGTAGTTGGCAGCGACTTCAGCCGTTTTGCCCCAAAGCTCTAAGTTAAACCAATCTGGTTGATCATTGTTGCGCGTTTTACGATTGACCGCCAGCGTGAGGCTGCACTTTACACTGCCAGATTCAAAATACTTCACATCTGGATCTCCACCAACACGACCCACAAGGGTGACAGCGTTTAGGCTCATAGTTTTCGGTTAGTTTTTTGCGTAGGTTTAGTGTAGACGAAGCTCAATTAACGAATTCTATTTTAGGATTGGAAGGCGAATGATTGACTGGTACAAGTGTATTTTAGCAATCAAAGCTAGCTTTATAGATCTCTGATGGCTTAGCAGTTGGCGTATCAAATTTGCGCCTGCAAACCCAGCTTGCCACCGCCGACTGTGGCTATGCGCAC
>JACMKO010000520.1 GCA_014380065.1 Leptolyngbya sp. ES-bin-22
ATCGGAGTTCAAAGGGAGGATTGAGTGCATCTTGCTTGTTACCGTCTAACCTCTGCTTGCTTTTAGCAACTAAGTAGGTGGGTGGAATTAAATCTAAAATAGCTGTAGGTTGGGTTGAAGCATGAAACCCAACGCCCGCATGGGTTACGCTTCGCTAACCCATCCTACTAATGATTGTGCCTTCCTACTTAACAATCAGCAACTCTTACCTGCCTTTTACCTTTCTTAATGATAACGGTGTTTTCAGCTACAGTCCTGATGGCAGGCGCGATCGAGAATAGAGGACTGATCGTTAACCAGTCGATGGAGCATCGGCATTCTCAAGCATGAAACCACGCATCATCGTTTGGGCTTGGGTACAACTGGATACAAAACTCTCTGCCTCCTGCGGCAGCAGGGCGCGCATGTAGTAGGCATTCATCACCGTCCACTGGCTGTCGAGAAAGAAAATGTCATCATTGGCGATGCACAGGCTGCTGCTACCTTGCTCCAGGCGGGTATTCGAGACGCGCAAACGTTGGTATTAACAGACAGCGATGATGGCTTGAACCTGGCAGTGTTGATGCAAGCGCGTGTGCTTAACCCTCGCATTCGCATGATCAATCGGCTGTTTCATACAAGCCTGGGCGATCGCCTGGATACGACCCTGCCCGATCACATCAGTATGAGTGTGGCTTCCCTGGCAGCACCCATTTTTGTCTTTGCAGCGCTGGGAGAGGCGGCGATCGGGCAATTGCACTTGTTCAAGCAAACCTTGCGCATCCACGAAGAACACATCGAAGATGGTCATCCCTGGCGGAGGCGCAAACTTAGCGACTTGTGGGAAGACCGCGATCGCATCCGACTTTGTGCCGTTGTACCTAGAAACTCATAGCCAAACCATTCACGGTTAGGATTTGCTGGAGGTTTGCCTTAGCGCAAGCGATGTGTTGTCTTTGACTATGCCCGCCACCCGCTCAGAACAGCTCTGGCGGGTGCCTTCTGCCATGACACGATCGGCGTGACTAAAGCAGTCTCATTAAGGCAACGAACGACCGCGTTGATTGCGATCGTCCGATCAGGTCACTCGTTGCTTTATCAAGCGCGATCGCGGGTTAGCGCCCTGCGACCATGCTTTGTGCCATGCGCAGGTGAGCAGTCACCACTGGCAACACCTCGCTAGCAAACGCTTTCACGTCCGTATCTTGCCCTTGCTTGAGTTCGGTCTGGTAAACAGCTTGGGTTTTAGCGTGTGCTTTTGCCTGCCCACTCATGTACGCCTGGTCAAACTGAGCGCCAGACAGCTTCATCAGTTTGGTTAACAATGCCTGGTTTTCAGCGCCAAGGCTGGTTGGAAGCGTAACTCCTTTCTTAGAGACTAGAGGCTTCAGTTTATTGCTTGATTTCGTATGTTCCCGAATCATCTCCTGAGCATATTGCCTGACCTGCGGATTTTGCGATCGCTTCAGCGCCAGTTGGCTGGTCTGAATCTCCGTCATGTCGCTTTGAGCTGCTTTCATCACAAACTGCCGATCAACAGCGTTCAACGAAGCCTTCCGATCGCCGCTTTGCATTGGGCTTCCCTGCATGGAGCCGTTCTGCATGGAGCCGTCTTGCATAGAGCCGTTCTGCATAGAACCACCCTGCATAGAACCGCCTTGCATCGGACTTTGCTGCATGGAATCGTTTTGCATCGTCTGAGCTGAAGCGGGCAAGAAGGAAGACGCGATCGCAAGGCTTAACAGGCAAGCACTTGCTGAAATGAATCCGCGAGAATGAACCAATTTCATAGGTTAGAGTGCTGAGGGTTGAGGTTAGTAGGAACAAAAAAATGGATGTTTTGCCGGCTGAGGAATTGTCACACCTTACAGACATCCTGGTAAGCAATGTAACGATTCTCACCACCTCAAACGTCTCTCTAAAGAGCGGTTCTCTCTCTTTCCGTGCAGCACTACTGTTTGTATTGTTCGATCGCGGTATTGGTGACCTTAACGCAGGTTTGAAGCGCGTCTGGCGATAAGTTGCGACTACTGAAACAAAGTCTGTCAGCGTGGACTCACTCAACAAACCATGCGTTTCAGCCTACAGCCAATTACTTTTCTTGCTTGATTAAAGGACTTTACAGTTAACAACCCTTTTGATCGATGCTCAGACCTCCAACTTCTTAAAAAGGTCGTCGGTTTTTGTTTCCTTCTAACCCGCGATCGCGCCACTACACGAACTTCCTGCTCCAGCAGTGCAGCCGAAGCAATGATGCCCGATCACAATCTCGCGCTGGTCAAGAAATGATGGGTTGAAGTTGCGGATGTGGGGTCGTTGTCCATTGGGTTGCTGTGCTTCGAGATCCAGCATTTGATTGAAATCGCAGTCAAAGATGCGTCCGTCCCAGGCAATAGAGAGTGTATTGCGGCACATCAACCCTGCAATAGTGCCGGGATTAAACGCATTCACGAGGCGCTCCATGTAGGCTTGCAAGTTGCCTGATGTCTCTAGCCATTCCAGATAGCGCGAAATCGGCATATTGTTCAGGGCAATGAGACGATCGAAGGTGATCCCGTAGTTTTCATATAGCCCTGCTTTCCATTCTTTTTCAACGCAGGGGTTGTTTTTGGCAAGGCAGGTGCCCACCGGATTCGTGACCAACACCAATGGACGGTGAGGGTCGCCCTGTCCATAGCCTACTGCGTTGAGACGCTGCAAGGCGGCGATCGATTTCTCAAAGGTGCCATCGCCTCTCTGAGTATCAGTGGACTCCTGACGGTAGTGCGGCAGCGAACACACAATCTCTACGCCGCGTGCAGCTAACCATGCGGGCAGATCTTGCATTCGTGGTAGTAAGAGAACGGTTAAGTTGCAGCGATCAATCACGTGCTTACCACGTGCGATACATTGATCCACCAGATAGCGAAAATGTGGATTGAGTTCGGGCGCACCGCCTGTAATATCAACCGTGTGAGCATCCGTTTGATCCAGCGCTTGCAGGCAGGCATCGATCGTCGCTCGATCCATATTCTCTGCGGTGCGAGTCGGACCCGCATCCACATGGCAATGACTGCACGTCATATTGCAGAG
>JACMKO010000521.1 GCA_014380065.1 Leptolyngbya sp. ES-bin-22
AGGCATCGTGCCGAGATATAGCCATAGCCATGTTGGTTAGGACGGGACACAGGGGTGGAACCCCTGGTTGGGGGCAACGCCCTCACACACCGTTTGATCCCATGTCCTAAACTATCTGGCGACAGCTATATCTCTCAAAGAGAAACCGAGTGAAATTTGGGGTGCATTTCAGTCTTTTGCTGAGCCTGAGACCCTGAAGCCTCCGACAAGGCTTCGCTAACGCTACACTTTCCGTTGCGCTCAGGCTAACAAACTTAAATAGCGTAAGTTCTGTCCATGCTTGGCATCTGAGTGTTGCACTAGCCTTTTGCGCTTACTTCTACTGTCAGGGTTTAGTGAATCGTCAGTATTCACCGAGCTTGACGCGGCTTTTCTTGGCAATCGTGCTGGAATGCACGCAGCTTAACCATCTCTATGATTTAAGGTCTCGCTTCTATGACGAATCAATTGACCAATCAAGTTCAGCCAATGCTTACAGATGAGCATGATCACGCTGATGACTCTAAGCGATCGCAGTCTGAGTTAAATTTTACCGGGAGCGAGATCAAGTCCCAGCAGCAAGCGTCGATGCTAGGGTGGTTTGGTGCCCAATCGGTGCGGCGTAAGTATCTTATTGGTTGGCTTACGTCAGGAGTTTTGTCTGTCGCTGGGGTTGCGGGTGTCAGTGCTTGGTTTACAGCGTCGGTCAATCATGTGCAGGCTGATCAGGCTGGAGCAGAGCGATCGCTGACTCAACAACGAGCTGGCACATGGCAGCAGCTTGCCTTGCAGCAGCAGCTTTTGACGCTTGCATTGGTGTTGACGACAAATACTGGTGTCATGTTGCTGCTCTATCGGGCGATCGCCAAACCAATCAAGCGGCTACAGCAAGATACGCAAATGTTCGCTTTGGGCGCACGTGAGATGCGTGCTGAGGTAAATGCAGACGATGAAATTGGCAAAATTGCTCAAACCTTCAACCATTTGGCTCAAACCTTTAACCATTTGACAGCGGATGCGGTAGAGGCTGAGTCGCTGCTCTCTGAGAACACCCGCCAGCAGGAAAACAGGGTGAAGGAGAACTACCTGATTAGTCAGATTGCTGGTTCACGTGTACGTACCGAGCGAGACTTAGAGACTGTCTTTGAGCAGGCTGTTCAAGGCGCTAAAGTCATGCTCAATGCTGATCGCGTGGTGATCTACCGCTTCTACTCTGACTGGAGTGGCTATATCTCTACCGAGGCGGTGGCACCGGGTTTGCCGATTGCTCTGGCAGACAAAATTGAAGATGCCTGTATTAGTGCCGATTTAATTGAAGCCTATCGACAAGGACGAATTGTTGCAACCAATGATGTGTTCAATGCAGGGTTTCACCCAGACCATTTGCAGTTGATGACCAGGCTGAAAATCAAAGCCAACTTAGTGACTCCCATTCTGAAAGAAGATCAGCTTTACGGCTTGCTCATTGCACACCACTGTAAAGGGGCCCATAGCTGGAACTCCAGTGAAATTAATTTTCTGAGAGACCTTGCCGTCCAGGTTGGGCTGTCGCTTGAGCGGGTGACGTTTTTGGCGCAGAAAAATGCTGAAATTAAGCGTGCGCAACAGCTTTATGAGATTAGCTCACGCATTCGGACGACACTTAGCAATGATGAGATTTACAACACCACTGTTCGTAGTGTGCGGGAGACGTTGAAAACCGATCGCGCGATCGTCTACCTCTTTGATGAACGCTGGAAGGGCACCATTGTCTCGGAGGCGATCGAGCATCGCTACCCTAGTGCTCTTGGCGCGACGATCGCCGATCCGTGTTTTGCCGAGAACTATGTGGAGAAATACAAACAGGGGCGCGTGCAGGCAACTGAAGACATTTACAATGCTGGACTGACGGAATGCCATCTGGCGCAACTGGAACCGTTTAAAGTGCGAGCAAGCCTGGTTGCGCCCATTTTAGCCAACAACACGCTGCATGGGTTATTGATTACGCATCAGTGCTCTCGTACGCGGTTATGGGAGGAGTCAGAAATAACGTTCTTTAAAGAGGTTGCGGCTCAAATGGGCTTAGCGCTCGATCTGGCTGCGGTGCTGAGCCAGCTTGATCGTTCCAGCCAACAAGCCGAACAGTTGGCAGAAGAACAGCTCCAGCAGCGAGAAGCGTTGCAGCGGCAATTGGTTGGCTTGCTTGGGCAAGTAGAAGGAGCGGCATCGGGCAACTTGACGGTGCGGGCAGACGTGACGGTGGGCGAGATTGGCACCGTGGCTGATTTCTTTAATGCCATTATTGAAAGTCTGCGTCAAATTGTTGTGCAGGTGAAGCGATCGGCAACGCAAGTCAACACAGCACTGGGCGCAAACGAAGTGACGATTCAGCAACTGGCGGCTGAAGCGCTCCAACAGTCAGAAGATATTACGCAAACGCTCAGTTCTGTTGATCAAATGGCAGTGTCCATTCAGGCTGTGGCAGAGAGTGCGCACCAGGCGGCAGCCGTCACCCACACCGCTTCGGCTACAGCAGAGGCAAGTCAGGTGGCGATCGACGTTACGGTTCACAGTATTTTTGCGCTCCGCGAAACGATGTCTGAAACCGCTCACAAAATGAAGCGTTTGGGTGAATCGTCGCAGGCAATCTCAAAGGTTATTTCACTGATCAACCAAATTGCGCTGAAAACCAACATGCTGGCGCTAAATGCAGGCATTGAGGCAGCGCGGGCAGGCGAAAATGGCTTGGGCTTTGCAGTCGTGGCTGAAGAAGTCGGAGAACTGGCTGCCCAGTCGGCATCTGCCACTCAAGAAATTGAGCAGCTTGTGGACGATATTCAGCGGGAAACGCGCCACGTGCTGGAAGCGATGGAGCAGAGCACGGTGCAAATGGTGGAGGGTACGCGACTGGTGGAAGATGCAAAAGAAAACCTGGGGCAACTGCGCCAACTTTCGCAACAAACAGATCAGCTTGTGCAATCTATTTCAGAAGCGACTATTTCTCAGTCTCAGATTTCCCGGTCTGTAGGACTACTGATGCAACAGCTTGCTCAACGATCGCAGCAGACTGCCGATGCGTCTCATCAGGTGACCGATTCGCTGCACGAAACGGTTGGTATTGCTCAATCGTTGCAGAAGTCGATGAGCACATTCAAAGTTGAGATGCCCAGTTGAGGTCAAGTTGCGACGATCTGTTGCGCTCAACCTCTTGCCCCTGAGCCTTGCTCAGCTCGCGTCTAAAGCCCTGAATCGCTAGTCGAGATCCATATGCAAGCAATCGACTATGGATCTCAACGGGCATCCATAGCAATAGACAGATGGGTTATACCAATTTAAAGCATGACGGCTACAGATCCAATCGCGGGGTCGGGGCACGGCAATGCCTTGCCCCGACAAGATGTGTCGTCTTTTCAATTCAAATTGGTATAACGTCTGTACTCCACTGCGGAAGCATCGCGTCAATACCTAACTGAAACAACTCCGAAGGTGTATAACTTAGTCGCTTAAAGGCGTTAGTACTTGCATCAAACAGCATTGTGCGAGGGTGTCCAGAGTCGAAAGCGAGTCGTTGGCACTAAAGAAATTCTAGTAATTAGCTTCTGCTGCTTTCAGGGCGGCTTCTAACCGTTTGCGCTCTGTAATGTCTTTTGTGCTAAAAAGAACAGCGTCGATCGGGTCAATGGTGCCCTGGAAAGGGCTAAGGGTATATTCGTAGTCTCGTAGCCCGTACAACGGCGTTATGAAACTAATGTCACTGGTGATCGATCGCCCTGTTACAAAAACGGTTTCAAACTGCGCTATGAGTTGTGCCTTCAGATCGAGGGGCAAAGCAAACGCTTGAGTAGTCTGCTGAAGCGCATAACGTGGCTCTAACCCCAGCGATCGCGCGCCTAGAGGATTGATGTAAAGAAGCCGCTGGGAGCGATCGCACACAAAAATGGGGTCTGGCATCATCGCCAAAATAGGCGCTAGCAAGTCAGTTGGGGCTTCCAGATGAGCAGTCAGTTGCAGCCTGCCTGTCACTACGTCTTGCTGTTGGCTGCTGACATCCTGGCTAGAACGCATCAGGTCAATAGTCTTTGGGGGCACTAAATCTGCTTTAGGTTCACTGAGCGTGTTAGAGAGTAAGGCTCTCAGTGAACGACCAAATTGCTCAAGTAGTTCCAGACGATAGAGAGTATTGCTGTCTGTACGGGTAATTCGCTGTAGGTTGGCAAGCTGTTCTGAAAGCTGTGTGACGCTACTTTCGACCCGCTCTACCTGCTGTTGCAACAGTTCAATCGTAACGGTCGCTTTTGCTGGCAACGTCAACCCAAACATCTGCGCCAATGCTTCGGCAACGACCGTCGTTCGGTCTCGCCCCGTTGCCCTTGCCTGTGCCTCGATCGCCTGAGCCAACGGCGATGGAAACCGAAATGTCATCGATTTGCTGGTCATTAGCGGTGTGAGGATAAAGTTTGCAAATCTGTGTGCCCTTAAAATCCAGGCGCTTGATGCTGTTTGAGCAAGTTAGGCGATGACTCGACCACAGCGCCATGCAGTAAAGCTTGGTCTATTTCATACGCTATCAATACCGTCATACGTGTATTCAGCTTACGAGAAATCATTGGGCAACCTCATACGTACATTCACCGAATTTCAATGGGAAGAACGCGTGAATTTATCAGTATAATTGCTGAATTCCCCTCCGAGGTGTGGCGCAGCGAGGCTTGCAAGGCATCAATCTCGAGGCGGCTTTCCGAAAACTTACTGACTTGTAAAGAACCCATTAGCCGCACTGTTCTGTCTTACAGAAGCGAGACAGTTCTCAAAAGGCTGCTGTTTGGAGCGAACACAGCGCCAGTCGCGCAGTGCCGTAAGCGGCTTCGGGATGCTGCGATCGCGCTACCGGCACACCAAGATGTCGAGACCGAAGGGCAGTCCAGGCAGCATTTTGTGCGCCACCGCCTGCTGTAAACACCTGCGTTAGCGGTGACGCACCCAAAGCCTGCAAAAGCTTGTACCCTTCTGCCTCAATCCGTGACATGCTTTCCAACAGTCCGTGCAGGAAGGCAACGGGATCGGGTGGTCGTGGCTCTAAACGCGGCAACAGATGTGGATCGTTAACCGGGAAGCGCTCTCCAGGCTGTGTAAGTGGGTAATAATTCAATGGGCTGGGCTGCTCAGTTGGCATATAATCGCTCAAGTCTGCCAGCTCCATCGGCGTAAAAAATTGCTGTAAGACAGCGCCGCCTGTATTGGAAGCACCACCTACCAACCAGCGATCGCCTAACCGATGGCTGTAAATACCGTGGGCATTGTTTTCGACCCGCGTCTGGCTCAGCAATTTCAGCACGAGTGTCGATCCCAGCGATGTAACTGCTTCTCCTGGTATGGTTGCTCCGCTTGCCAGAAACGCAGCAATGCTGTCGGTTGTACCCGCACACACCCGACAGCGAGAGGGTAAGTCAAGGTGTCTGGCAACCGCTGGCTGCACGTGTCCGATGAAGGTTCCGGGTGCGATGACTTGAGGTAGGAGCGGTGCGATCGCCAAAGCTGTCAGCCAGTCTGGGTAGCGCAGTTGCACCACGTCGTAGCCCAGCTTCAAACTGTTATGGTAGTCGCTGATGCCAAGCCGACCATGCAACAGGAACCCTAACCAATCGGCTTGATGCAAGAAGTAGTGCGCTTGAGAAAAGGCTGACTGCCGACTCCACCACAACAGCTTCACCAAGCTAGAGGTGGCGCTCAGTACCGTCTGCTGACCAGATGCATTGAGGTATCCCTTCTGTGCAAATAAGAGTCGTAACGTCTCGACCTCTGTTGCGCCACGCGGGTCATTGTAAAGAAGCGGCGACGTGATGGGATGCCCTACAGCATCACAAAGCATCACCGTAGAAGAAGTACCGTTGATGGCGATCGCCACCAACTCACGTCGCATAGCGCGATCGATGTCTGCTAACAGAGAGAACAGCGTCTCTTCCCAGCAGTTAGCTAACGCTGCCTCCGAAACGCTACCAAACGGACGGCTTGCCTCATAGCAAAGCTCTGCCTGTGAATCGATCACAGCAATACGTGCGCCCGATGTGCCAAAGTCAATGCCTGCGTAAAGATTCATGGCTTGGAACGGCTCGACACAAGCGTTTCAACCAACCTATTCTCTTCTATTTAGCTTACTTATTTCGCTCGATCACGCGGCAAAGAAACGGGTTGCTCTACGTGCTCATTTGGCTGCGTTTGTGAACCCTGACTCACCTTCAGCAAAGGCTCATTAAGCGGCGATCGTGGGCGGGTCAGAAGCCGTACTTCCTGCTCGAAGATGACCTGCCCAGCGTTGAAAAAGTCCTGAGCACCTGAAGGGGCAAGATCGCGCGAAAACTGCTGCCGTTGCAGTGACGTGAGGCGATCGATCCGTGGTGCAGACTGTGCTAACGCCGAACCTGTAGACGCAAAGGTCAGCACGATTGCTGCCAGCGCTGGAGAAAAGGTATAAGTCGCACGGTTCATTTAAATTCACCGTTTGAAGATTGTGTTCTTTCACACTAACCTGTGATCGCTTCTACTGCCTTCCGCCTGTGGGAGCATGGCGATGCTTTCAGGCGGCGGCGCACCATAGCCATGCTAAAACTCAAGCAAAGAGGCTATTCGTTTAGCCCGATCGCCTCCGACAGCGAGGTGAGTCCGCGCTCATCGAGTTTTTGCAGTACACCCTCCAGGAGACGACGCACCATACCAGGACCTTCGTAAATCCAACCTGTATAGACCTGTACCAGGCTGGCTCCTGCCGTAATTTTTTCCCACGCATCGTCTGGAGTAAAAATACCGCCAACCCCCACGATCGGTAGCTGCCCGTGCGTTTCCTTCCAGATAAACCGGATGACTTCGGTCGATCGCTGTCGTAACGGAGCACCGCTAATGCCGCCTGCTTCTTCCTGCACGGCTTTACCCGTTGAAGCGATTACCTTCGTTGACAAGCCCTCCCGCCGAATCGTCGTATTGGTGGCAATAATGCCCGCCAGCCTGTGTTTCTGAGCGCTCTCCAGGATGGCCGCGATCGCGTCCCATTCCAAATCTGGCGCAATCTTGATCAGCAATGGCTTCTGTCCAGTATTCTCTGCCTGAAGCGCTGCCAGAATCGGATTGAGCTGATCCGCTGCTTGAAGCGATCGCAAACCTGGCGTGTTTGGCGAACTCACATTCACCACGAAATAATCGCCCCAGTCTTTCAGTGAGCGGAAGCTGCCCACATAATCTGCCGCTGCTTCCTCCAATGGCGTTATTTTAGACTTGCCTAAATTAATACCGATCGGGAAGGGTAAGCAGGAATTTTGATGTCTTGTGGCTTCTGGCTCCTCCTTCCTCCGGGCTGCTCCCCACCGCTGCTGCAACACCGCCGCCATCATCGCTGCGCCCTGATTGTTAAACCCCATGCGGTTTAGAGCGGCGTGATCCAAGGGCAGTCGAAACAGGCGTGGCGGCGGATTGCCCGGTTGCGCGCTGAAGGTGACGGTGCCGAGTTCTGCAAAGCCGAAGCCGAAGCCAGACCAAACGCCAGAGGCAACACCATCTTTGTCGAAGCCTGCTGCCAGGCCGATCGGGTTGCTAAAATCCAAACCCCATACCGATTGCGCGAGGCGATCGTCGGTGAGGCAGTACGTCGCGGCTAGCTGCGCTTGCAGCCAGTGGACGGCAGGTTGGCGATGCGTTTGGTCAAGCCAACCCAACGCACTCAACGTTTGCTGATGCAGCCACTCCGGATCTGCCTTTAGCCCGGTAAATAGCACAGGACGGATGATCGACTGATAAATATTCACAGCTTCTATTGAGTCAGCGTTAACTAGCATAACTGGCTGATCAAACCTCGGAGGTTTTGACCAAAAATTGAACCTCATGGTCAATCTTGGTGCTTAAACCTCCGAGGTTTTGGCAAAATACGTAAGTCCTAACCACAAATGATGTTGTGCAGCGATCGCTACCGACAGCGGTACGTGCGCCCTTTGTGTTGCGCGATCGTAAGCATTAACCGACTTCCAGCCTTGCTTGCGATTGAGGACGTTGCAGTTGCACTGAACCCTCGAAAACAAACTAGGATGGAATGCAACGCTCCTACAGGTGCGGTAGCTAACTCTGGTTGCATTACCCATCTGATTTTGGTGTCTTTCTCTACCTGGACTTCGTTGCCCCATAGCAGTTTGCATACCGCAGGCTGCTCTGCTTACATTCGTTGTATTGGCGTATCGATACTGCACTAATGGTTCAACCAAAAGAGCCAAACGCTAACGATAAACAGTTGGTTGCCTTGGGGCGAGTCCTGCAAACGTTACGGGAGGAAGAAAATCCTGATGTTCTCATTGATACCACTCTCAATTATTTAGACGCTGAGTTTGACTACAGCCTGATCTGGATTGGGCTGTACGATCGCCTCGACCATCGTCTACATGGCAAGGGCGGAAAAACGCCCTCTGGGAACATACCGTTACTGAAGCAGCGGTTTTTGTTGAATCCTGGTGATCTACTGGAGCAGGTAGTTATCCAGCAGCGTCCTCTGGCAGTTCCAGACTTACGGCAGGAGCTACGGGCGGGTGAGTGGCGCAAGGCAGCGCAAGCTGACCACGTGCAAGGCACGGTGATTTTTCCAATCCGCTACAAAGATCGATGCTTTGGGGTCACGCTGTTAGGCTCAAACCTCTGGGGTGCATCGCCGCGATCGGACGAAAGAGCACGGCTATCCATGCTCTTGGGCGGGTTGGCAACTGCGCTGTATCAAATCGAAGCAGAGTGGCTGCGGCAGCAGACAAAGCACCCCGATCAACCGCTGCTGGCACTGTTGACCAAGCTACAATCACTCACTGGCTTGGGTACGCGTCTGGAAGCCGTTGTTGAAGAGACGCATAAGTTTGTGCAGCCAACGCGAACCAGCGTGTACTGGTTCGAGCGCGAACGACGCTATTTTTGGCGGCGCATCAGTAATCGTCAGAAGGCAACAGGGTTTAGCGAGGCAAACCAGCCCGCGTCAGGGATCACCGCCCAAGAGGTCAATAGCTTTTACCAGTCGCTGCTTGCAGACCAACTGGTCGCGATCGGAGAAGCGCACAGTTCTCTCAAAGCCGACACGACAAGTCGGCTGATGCAGCAAATTCGGGCACGATCGCTTCTGGCAGCGCCAATCTTGTTTCAGAACGAACTGCTGGGATTTCTGGCAGTAGAAGGGAGTGAACCCCGCATCTGGGAAGGCGAAGAGAAAAGCTACCTGCGTGGAGCAGCGCAAATGATTGCCTTGATTGCGCCGTTGGATGAAATGGAAAATACCGTTGACCAGATTCAGCGCGATCGCGTCCTCACGGCTGAAATTGCCCATTCAATCTACGGCGAAAATGATTGGAAAGCGACACTGAAACTGTCAGCCGAACAGGTATGTAAACGTCTGCGAGCCGATCGCTTTCTAGTGTTACTCCACGACTCAGAGCAGGGCACCTTTGATATCTCTTACCAAAGCCAACCTGCGAACCGTCGTCCTGTCTCCACTCCACTCGGTACGCTCAACGAAGCCGACTGGCAACTCCTGACCAAAAGTACCGATACTGTCAGCATCGAAAATTTAGAGGGTGATTTACGGTTGCTGGCATGGCGCGACCGCCTGCTAGAACTGGGCGTGCGATCGCTGATTCTTTGTAATGTCTCCCTCGGACACCCCCTCGATGGGCTAGTTATGGTCTGCCATGACAGTCCGCGCACCTGGAGCCGTACCGAGCATGATCTTGTGCGGGTCGTCAGCCAGCAGCTTGGGTTGATTCTGCATCAGTGGCAACTACAAAAGCAAAATGAGCAACAGCAGAAAATCAATCAAACCATCCAATGGGGTTTGACGATGATGCAGCAAACGCAGCACGTAGAGCCACTGGAGCGATCGGCACTGCAACAGATTGCTCAAGTGCTGCAAGTGCCGTTGGCGGCGCTGATTGTCTGGTCGCTGGGTGCGGCAAACGGTCGCGTGGTAAGTCCCATCCAAAGCAGCGAGCGCTTTGCCATCAACGCCAATGCAGCGATTCCAGTGCAAACGGATGCGTTAGTTCAGTGGGTGCTGGCATGTGATGGCTTGCTGCCGCTGGCGATCGCTGATCTACCTGCTGCCACGCGCCAATGGCTCAGTGGTAACGGCATTGGTCAAGTGCTGGCAATGGCATTACGAACTGCCCCAGAGCACGAACCGTTAGGTATTGCGCTGGTTGCTGATGTGCCCAATCGCAAATGGGCAGAACGTCATTTAAGTGCGCTAAGCGCCCTCGTGAGTCAACTTGCTTGGTCTCGTCGCTATTTGACCTTAACCCAGACGCTTTTAGCTCAGCGTGAAGACATGGAGCGGCTGAACTGGTACAAACACCGATCGCTTGAAGAACTGTGTCGATCGCTCCTCCCAAATCTAAAGCGACTGCAAGACCTTGGTAACCCTACCGATCCATTGGTTAGTACCCGACATCAACAGCTTTTGCGGCAGCTCAATGATGCGATCGCCCCCCTTTCACCCCTCATTCAAACGGAGCAGTTGCAGCTACGAACCAATGCCCGTACGCTGTCGCTGGTGAGTTTGCTCAAGCGATCGCTCGCGCGAGTAGACGGGCTGATGAAGCAACAGCAGCTTTGGTCGCAGGTGCACGATGAAACGAACCTCACCATTAGCGGCGATATCACCAAGATTGAACTGGTGCTCCACGAATTGCTATTAACCGCTTGCAAACGTTCCAATGTCGGTGGACGCATTGACCTCTGGTGCCGCCAGATCGATAGCCACTGGCTTGAACTCTCCATCACGGATAGCGGCAACGTTGAGCCGCGCCTGCTGACCGAGCTAGAAACGGGTCGATCGCTGGATCTGCTGGCACCGTCCACCCTTGATCAGCCTCCAGGACAACACCTGTACATCTGCCAAGCGCTCATGAAGCAAATTGGCGGTGAACTTAATCTTTACAAACTAGAAGACAGCCGCATCCTGAGTCGCCTGGTGCTGCCACTAGCAGCGAGCGATCGAGCAAACAGTAACAAGAAATGAGGGCTAAAAGGTTTGAGTTTTGAGTTTTGAGTTTGGTGCTGTCCCTAGCAGCGATCGATCAACCAGTAGCAAGGGCTGAGGGCTAAAGGTTTGAGTTTTGAGTAGCACTTCGTGTCGCTACGCTTGCCGCTTCAACCACTCACCTGCAAACTAAACTCTGCAATCTTCCCTCGCCAGTCGTCTACAACCGTTCTTAACTCTGCGGCTAACCAGCGATCATATTGTGGATACAGCGGCAGTCGTGGTGTCAGCGTCCAGCCCTCTGACGCTAAGCTGTTGGCTAACTCAACACCGATCGGGTGCGGGTAATCAGGATTCACCTCGTCATGCAGTCCAATGCCACCTAGATCGCTGGCACCCGCTTCCAGACAGGTGATTAGCTGCGATCGTGAAACCAGGTTAGGCGGAATTTGCAGCGCAATGTCAGCAGGCAGAATCTGCCGAGCGATCGCAATCGTCTCCACCAACTGCCCTGGAGAAAAGGCTGCGTCAGCCCACGTTTCCGCCTGTCCGGGACTATACGGTTGCAAAATGACTTCCTGGATATGCCCCCAGCGTTGGTGCAGTTGCGCGATCGCCTCCAAGGTGTCGCACCGATCCGCCTCTGTTTCGCCAATGCCTAGCAATAGCCCGGTTGTAAAGGGGATTTGCAGTTTACCTGCTTGAGCAAGCTGTTGCAAGCGCAATGCTGGTAACTTGCTGGGCGCATAGCGATGCACCGTTTGCAAAAGGGTGGGGGTCACTTGCTCCACCATCAGACCCATCGAAACATTCACAGTTTTCAAGCGCGCCATCTCAGCAACGCTCAGTGGTCCTGCATTCGTATGAGGCAGAAAGCCTAACGACAAAGCCAGCTCACAAAGCTCATAGATGTGCTGTAGCCAGAGCGATCGTCGATCGCTCTGGGGATGCACCTCACCGCTTAAGATCAGAATTTCGATTACGCCCTGGTTTCGGAGCGATCGTAGTCGACCTTCGGCATCCGCCAGAGTTAGCCAGGGACTTTTGCCTGGATCAGTCCGAAAATTACAATAGCTACAGCGGTTAAAGCACTCATAGGTTGGCACTAACGTATAAGCAGGGCTATACGTTGCAGTCTTAGCAAAATCCATCACAGCAAGCTTCAAACCAACGATGTTGGACGTAGGACTAACCGCTAGAAAAGCGATGGCGTATCAGAAACTCTAGAGCGTCTGCAATCCGCAGTCTCTAAGCTAACGCTTCTGATCGCTCCATTGCTGTGTCTTCAGGTCTTTTGAGCAGCTCAAACGCTACAACCTTGGCTTTCCGTCAGCGTGTTGGCATGAGGCAAACGTGTTAATCACAGCACCAGAACTTTTCACGTCCCTGGCAACTGCGCTTTTTGGCGTAAACGTTCTTGATGTGCGTTTTGACTGTATTAAGGCTGATTTGCAACATCTTGGCAATTTCCTGGTAGGAGTACTCTTGCCGTAGCAGCATCCAGACTTCCGCCTCACGCTCTGTCAGGTCATACTTCTTGCGCTCGATCCGTAGCTCTTCGTACAGCAGATCATGACAGTTTTCGATGAGCACCAGAATGTACGGCTGCCGCTGTTTTTCTAGGTCGGTTGTCTGAACCGCTAATTCCAGCCAACGGGCGCTGATACGGATAGTTTGACCCGTGGGTGCTTGGCACTCCATCACAAAGGGGCGATCGCTCAGGCGCTCATTTCGTATAAGCCGATGGCAAACTTCCGCCACGTCTGCTGGCAGCTCAAGCGGTGGAAAATCACTGCCTGCTAAGTGCTGACAAAGCGTCCGTGCCTTAGCATTCCAGTAAAGTGGGTTCAGGCTGCGAGACGTTACAATCACGCCCTGACTCAACGATTCCAGCAGACTGCTCCGAATGAGATTCAGTGTAGCTGTTTCGCTTAACGGCGTATTAGCAGGTTTCTGCGGGTGTCCAGACGGTTGCTTGGTGCGACGTGGGGGTGAAGACTTGCTAGTTTTTTCAGCGGCACAGGCACTAAACAAAGAACCAAGCGATGCTGGCTCTAGAGAGGAAACCAGTAGGGGGGCTGTCATAGATCAGGACTCCACAAACGATGCCGCCATTTTGATCGCTTCGTCTGTGAAGACACAATGAGCAGCGCGCAGCTTACACCAGATGGTTGAAGCGCGGTCACTGTTCACGAATAGGGGTGAATAAGCCTGAAGTGAGGTGAAGTTTTTTCCACTTCCGGATTGTAAGAAACGCCTGGTTGGTCAATAATAGATTCAATTTGAACGAGCTAGTGGCATCACCAAGAACGCATTCTCTCTCACAAAGCGTCTTGGCTGGAGTCAGCTCAGCAGCAGCATCGCGCTCTATAATCCCCGCAGATGTGCGCTTTCAAGCGACTCAGTTGACACACATCAGTTTGACTTACAAACTAAACCCGCGTTTTCAATGCCAACCTTCTAGCTTCACCAAGCGGTTTCAGATTCCGCACAATGACCTTGGTGATTCTCCTCATTGTCGGTCTAACGTTTGTGAACGTACTCACCCATTTGGGTACTCTTCACCATTCTCAGGCTCTGGATCGCGGTTAATACTGCTAGGGGAATCGTAGCGCTCCATCCATTGATCCCTTCATGTCCAGCCCCTTAATGAGTTCTCTGAAGCCCGTGTCCCAATCTAACGATCGCTTAGTTCCAGAGTTACTTGATCGGTTTTTTCCACTCACACAGCAACGCCTCTACATGTCCATGCTGATGGGGCGCGGCGGCTTGACACGTCGTCGGGCAGAATACTTCGTGCGGCTTTGGGCATACCTGCTGCTCAAGCAACGGCAGATGACGGGTGTGCGCTTAACGCAACCGCTAACCCAGCTACAGTCAACCGACAGCTTAATTGCCTGCACCCATCGAGAAGCCGCAGAACTCTTCTATGGCAACCAGGAGCGGGGCAGCGATCGCGCTGCGGGCATGATGATCGATCGCTTTGTAGCGCTAGGCTTGCTCGAAAAACAGTTCGATGGGCAAACCCTCTGCCTTCAGATTCGCTCCATTCCAGAGTTGGAAACCCCTATTCAGCCAGAAATCTCCGTCACACTTTTTCCAGATGCCTTCAACCCCCGGACAGACACCATTCCGATCGCCAATCTGATTGCACGCACCTATGCAGAGCTGATGAAAGACGTTGCTAAAGCTTCTCACAAGATTGCCAGAGCCTTACGCAGTTGGGCACAGCAGTATCCTCAAGGGCTAAGGGTGCTGCGTCGCTCTGACAACCTAAACCCTGTTGGCATCAGTGTGCTTTACCCTGTGACGAGTGAATCTGAAGTGTATTTCTTTCAACCACCGAGCAAAAGTTTTTACCTGTCCTCCGACATCGAAATTGATCCCTTCAAAATGGCTGCTGTGGGGGATGCAACCTGTACGTCTGTCTATATCCGCTCCTGGGTGATCGACACGCCTTACCTTCAGAGCGCAAATATTTACCTACTGCTCGAAGACAGCCGCAAGGCGCTGACACAAATGCAGCAAGACTTTCCTAATCTGTGCGATATGTACTCGCTTATCTTGCATCCTTTGTATGAGGATTTGCGGTTAGCCTTGGGGTTTCAAAAAACCTTTCAGGATACGCAGCGGTCTTACCACTGGGTTTATCTTGCCCTCGATCGCTTCTTAGCACTAGACATTGAGCAAGCGCTGAGCAAGATGAAGCAAGGCTTGGTGAAATAGGGGTTTGTGCAGAAAGCGGTTATCACTTAAAGCAAGTTAACCAAGGGGCAGGATCAAGAATGAGAGAAACTGTTGCAATTGCTGGCTTTTACCGCGCATTCTCATAAAGGTAACCAAATCCCTAAACCGCTCTCACAAAGCCGCATCCTCATATCCATAGCGTTCATAGACCTTCAGCACAATGAACCAGGCAAGCTTTTGTTGCATTCACTTTACAAAAGGCAATGTTCGGTTTATATTAATACACAAGCGGTGAAAGCCGCCCAAACACGTTACACCAAGCAATCATAA
>JACMKO010000522.1 GCA_014380065.1 Leptolyngbya sp. ES-bin-22
CAGATCAACGGGCAGTGGCTTGGTTTCGCGCTGTGGCGGAGCAACAAAAAGATTGGTTAACTTGGTGCTAACAGTTTTATGTGCCAGACCGAAATAGCTTTTGCTTTGCTGAAACGTCTGGTATGCCAGTTTGGTTAAAGTATCGGGCATGGGAGATAAGGAAAATCACGATCGACTGTAACCGATTGTAACGAATCTTATCAGTGAATGCCGCGAATTTGTTCACAAATGTGTGTTTCAACGGCGTTGCGATCGCGGCACTCTCAGGGCTAAAGCCTGACAAAGCGGTTGGCTGTTTTCAACGCGCTGAGTGCTACCAATGCCTTAAAGACTAGCTACAGCGCGTGCTTGCCGAAGGCAGTGCCCGCCCAATTGATTTCTGCTGTGCTTACGGAACGCCGATCGGTACCAGCGCCTTTTCTGGTAGATAGCTCCGGTAGTGTCCGCTGTCTGATAGCACTAAGACCAGTTGCAATGACCAATCGGGTTGAATCTGTAAATCTGCCCAAGGAATCGCTAGTTCTAAGCAAGTATCGAAGCCAAGCTGAGCGCGACTCATGCGTGACTGCCAGTGCAATCCTTCTCCGGCTTCCTGAAACCAGAGTGTTTGGGTCAGTAAGTTAATACCCAGATGGTGATGGAAGAGATAGTTTAAGGGCACTTCGTTGGGTAAACCGACCAGAGGAATCGGGCTATTGTGCATGGTTTGATTGGGGTAAAACCAAAGCAGATTTAGTTCTGGTGGGAAATCACTTCCTGGCTCTGCGCCTGCCTTAAAGTCTAGTCGTAGGTAGAAGTTCAGGTGGTCTACGCCATACCAGAGGCGCTGAACGTCGCTGCTGCGATGCATAGTGCCCCGCGCACCACCAATTTCAATTCGTCCAGCTTTAGCCCAATCTTGCTCGTCGCCGCGCCCGTCAATGAAGGGATGGATGAAGCTTTGAGGGGCACGATCGCCACCTTCAATATGCGCTTCTACCGGAGAGCGGAGATTAGCTGGAATCGGTTCATTCAATGCCTGGTAGATCGCGGCGAGATGCTCCCGGAAAAGCTGGTCAAAAATCGCGTCATGGTTAGACGAATGTCCTTCGCCAAACCACCAGAACCAGTCGGAGCCTTCCGCCGCATAAAGCGCTTCCCACACTGCTGGATTAGCGTCTTCGGTAGCTTCAGGATGGTCTGCCAAGACTTGACGGGCTGCCGTCAGCAAATCCCAGGCGCGGTTTTTCGCAGGGTCGCCAATCCATGTGGTGAAGTTGCCGTCTACCCAGGAACCGCTGTGCAACTGGGCGGCGGGAATGACTTCGGTGGGTGGAAACTGATCAAGGAATTCCGAGACAGTGACAAGCTGAATGTCGGACGAGTGGCTAAGGGTTCGGTAGAGTGATCGCAGAAAGGGAATGCCGTCTTGCGGGTAGTATTCCCAACAGTTTTCGCCATCCAGCGCGATCGTCACCAGCCGAGGTTCTTCTAAAACGGTGCTGCCACTAGGTTGCTGCGCTTTGAGCGCTCGTGCGATCGCCTCTAGGTGCCCGACCAAATCGCTGGCTGCCTGCTTGGGTTCCATCGTGCTATAGGTGAAGCCGATGAGATCAGAGAGACGGTGATCCCGGAAGACGATCGCGAGATCGCCGTCCGGAGTCTCTAGCCGATAGGGGCGATACAACAGGTCAGGTTCAGACACATTGCCCGATCCATCGCGATGGAAGAAGTGCTTGATACTCCAGCCCAGCACAGCCTCATCGGAACAGATCCACTGGAAGCCTGCTTGAGCGATCGGGGCTAAGGCAGCGGGGCTAACTGACTGCTCAGAGGGCCACAAGCCACGGGGCGATCGACCAAAGCGCTCTTCGTACATGGTCCAAGCTTTCTTTAAGTGGCGCGGAATGTCGTCTGACCACTGAAAGCGTTGATGAGGCAATGTCATGTTGGGCACTGCTACCCGTCCCGTATCGGTGTCTGCCAGCAGCGGCAAAATGGGATGAGTGTAGGGCGAGGTAATGACTTCTAGCTGCCCCGAATCCTGCATTTTGCGGTGCTGGGGCACAATACGACTGAGGATCTCGCGCTGCTTGGAGTAGATGCGCTGGCGATCGCCCAGCGTAAAGCCCGTACCCTGCTTTAACCATTGGGCAATCTCTGGATCATCCCAAAAGAGCGGGTCAATCCAGGCGAGGTTATGCCACGCTAGCAGGTCGCTGAAGTCTTGTAGCGTCCAGTTTTCCAGGCACCAAGCGTGCCCTTTGTCCTGCCGCTGATAGTAGAGCGCGGCATAGCGGGGATGGGGATCGATCAGCGTGTGGTGGTTGCCATCGAAGAAATGATCAACCACAAAGGCTTTTTGCTCTGGCTTCAGTTGCTCTGTCGGCAACAGCGCTGCTGTCAGGTAGGGATCGAACGCTGTTCCTGCAACATAATCCTCAATTTGCAGCAACAACGACGGTACTAGATTTACCGTCTGATGCAGCTTGGGATAGTCTTCTAGCAGCAGCACCAGATCGAGATAATCCTTCGTGCCGTGTAGCCGTACCCAGGGCAAGCGGTATTGTCCAGCTAAGATTGTCTGGCGTTCGACTCGGCTTTTGTAGAGAGGCTGGTGCTGATGCCAGATGAACGCAACGTAAAGAGGATGGGGCATAGGAAAAGTTATGAGTTTCAAGTGATGAGTTTTGAGTTAAGAGCCAATTCAAAACTTAAAACTCATAATTCATCACTCTTACATGACTTGTTCAACTTCAGCGATTTCGGGGATAAACTCACGCAAACGACGCTCAATGCCCATTTTTAGGGTCATGGCAGAGCTGGGGCAGGAACCACAAGCGCCTTGCAGACGCAGCTTGACGATCGGTCCGTCGATTTCGACTAGCTCAACGTTGCCGCCATCTGCCATGAGGTAAGGGCGCAGTTCGTCTAACACGGTTTCAACGTTAACTTGGGTCAGTTCTAATGTTTCGGTCATGATTCACCTGTTGGAGTGTTGGTTGTGATTTATGGCGATCGTAGCGGATTAAGAGGGCGAGGAGAGAGGGGTGAGGGGGAAAGGAAGCGAAGGGGGGAGAAGAAGTTATTAGTTGTTAGAAGAAAGCTGACCGCAGACTGCTGACCGCTCAATTAACTCAAAACTCTCAGCCTTTAGCCTTTAGCTTTCAGCCTTCAGCCCTCACCTCTCATCCCTCACACCGCGACCGGTGTCAACAGCTTGATGTTAGAAAAGCCATAATCGGCCACTACCATTTCCCCTTGCTGGTCTTCTGTGATGACGCGGCGAGTGAGGATGTAGTAACCGCCGATTTTTTCGTAGGTATCTTCAGATTGGCTAGAGCCTTTGAGTTCGTCTGTTTTGGCATCGCGATAGACGGAATCGTAGCGTTCTGCCAGGTAACCTTCGCCCGTGTCGATCGTGCTGAAGGTGTTGATGGTGACAACAACGCCGTGAATGTGGCGATGCACGAGGGAAACTTCGTTGTTGCGCACTTTGTAGCCGTCGCCCATAGCTTTGCCGCTGACCGCAATGGCAACGGCTCCTGTTTCGTCGGTTTCACCTAGCTCAAAAACGTTCTTGCCGTGAGTTTCTTCAAACGGTTTGCGCACGCGGTGAACGGCGATTTCCCAGACTTGACCTTTGAGGAGTTCATTGGCTTTGTCGTCGGAGACATCGGTAATGTCATAGGTAAGGTCGTGGTTGATGCGGGCTTTGCCTGTATAAAGCCGATCGCCCTGCTTGACTGTGATGTCGGTGCTGTAGCCTGGAAAGCTGGCATCCCAAGTATAGCGGTTTTCGTAGGCAGCCCGGAATAGATCACGAGCGGACAGTGAATCTGTCATGCAGTTCTCCTTACTTCGTCATTCATTCTCTAGTGTAGAGAGTTTTGGGAGAGATGTTGCGGGCAACTGTAGGGACTGAATTAGCTCGACTGTAAATATCTGGTGGGCAACGGGTGTAGGGTGTAGGGTGCTGGGTGTTTGAGGTGAGGTATGCCCTTTGTTTATCAGCGAACGGTGCGGTTTGGCGATACGGATGCGGCGGGAGTTGTTTATTTCGCAAATGTGTTAGCGATCTGTCACGAGGCGTATGAGGCATCGTTGGCGACAGTAGGAATTGATCTAAGGACTTTTTTCAGCGGGGCTGAGGTGGCTTTGCCGATCGCCCATGCTGATGTCGATTTTTTCCGCCCAATGGTCTGTGGCGATCGCCTAGAGGTACACCTGACTCCGAAACGGTTTCAAGAGAGTGAGTTTGAGCTTGCTTACGAGGTTTTTTTGGAAGGTAGGTTGGAGCGATCTGTGAGTCAGGCAACCACTCGCCATGTGTGTATTGATGCAGCCACGCGCAGTCGTCGATCGCTGCCGCTGGAAGTTACTCAATGGCTGGAACGGTGGGCAAATCCCTCTTAGCGATCGCCTCTACTTGGGGTCGATTGATTTTGCCTTGAGCATTGCGGGGTAGACGATCGACTGCGAGCCAGTGTTTGGGGTGTTTGAATTTGCTGAGTTTGGCACTCAAGGCAGCTTGGATGGCTGCGATTGAAGTGTTGGCATTGAGGGGTACGTAAACGGCGGCGATCGCTTGTCCCCAGTGGCGATCGTTCACGCCAATGACGCATAGATCTTGGACTAGACCCGTCGATCGAATCGCGGCTTCGATTTCGGCGGGAAAGACGTTTTCGCCACCTGTGATGATTTTGTCGGTTTGCCGTCCGACGATGTGCAGGTAGCCGTTGGTGTCAAAGAAGCCCAAGTCGTCGGGCTGAAAGACTCTTTCTTTTCGCTCTAAGTTATGGTGTGCAGATATTTCGGCTTCGTTTGAAGATTGCCTCCGGGGGACTTCCCCCCTGTCGAAGTGTTTTTCGTGGCACAGCGTCACAGAAAATACTTCGTCCCCCGCCGTTTGGGGTCCTAACTCCCCCAAACCCCCCGAACATGAGATTTGGGGTGAAAGCAGTGCAGCCGTTGATGGGTGCTTGACTTGTGCTGCTAAGTCTAACCGATGACTTTCACTGTTATCTATGAAGTTCCGATCGTCTGACAACTCTGGATAGTAACCCCAGGCGAGTGATGCAGACTGAATTGTGACGTTCCCGCTTTGGTGAGGGGCGAGAATGTCGCCAGAGGGGTTGCGAATGGTGATTTGGGCGTGGGGCAAGACGTGTCCAGCGTTGGTGTGTCCGTTGAGGAAGTCGTCTGGTTTGAGGGTGGCAATTTGGGAGGCGGTTTCGGTCATGCCGTAGGTGGGAGCGAGGCGGATACGGTGACTTCTGGCGCGATCGAGCAAGTCTGACCAGGCAGGTGCGCCGCCGAGGAGAACGGTGTGGAAACGGGAGAGATAGGTGGGGGAGTTTTGAGTTTTGAGTGATGAGTTTTGAGTTTTGAGTGATGAGTTTTGAGTTTTCACTCCTGACTCCTGACTTCGATCCAGCAACCTCTGAAGTTGAGTGGGTACCAGTGAAAGAAAAAATTCTTCGGGATTAATGGGACTGCGATCGCCCGCCTCAAGTGCCTTAAACGGCATCACAACTAACCCGCCGCCTGTGGTGAACGATCGCAAAAATTGCATCAAGCCGCTGACGTGATAAAGCGGCAACACGCAGAACGAATTGACCTGCTCAACCTCAAAGTACTCACAAAAGCCCTGCACCGATGCCATGAGCGTTTCCCATGTGTGGACGGCGAAGCGGATTTTACCTGACGTGCCGCCTGTGGGAATGAGGATGTGGGGGGTGAGGGGTGAGGAGTGAGGAGTGAGGAGTGAGGGGTGAGAGGCAGACATTGAGCCTGCCCTTTTACCTTTTGCCTTTTGCCTTTTAGCTTCTGCTTTCGCTACCTCGCCCCAGACAAGATCAGGTACAACCAACTCAAAGACTTGCTGCCACTCTGCTTCTACCCAATCAGGGTTGGCGAGAACAATGTTGCAGTTCCCAGCACAGGCAGCGATGAAATGAGCCAGAAACGTCAGCGAATCGCGTTCTGCCAGCAGGATTGTAAGGGGTGTTTCGGGATGTGGGCGCGATCGCAACTCCTCCAGCAACCGCTCTGCC
>JACMKO010000523.1 GCA_014380065.1 Leptolyngbya sp. ES-bin-22
CCGGTGCGATGTAAGTATTACGCATCCGGCTGGCTGCCGCATAGGTATAGCCCTGCCGCCGCCCACTGCCGGTACGGGGATGTCCGGTGCGCATACAGCCCGCGCGATCGCTAATAAAGTTCTTCAAAACCCCATTTTCGATCAGCAGCGTGCGTTGAGCAGGCATCCCTTCATCGTCCATGTCGATCGTGCCAAAGGCATCGGTTGACAGCCCTTCATCCCAGGCAGTCAGGTTTTCATGGGCGATCTTTTCGCCTTTCTTGTCAATGAATGGCGTGGTGCGCTTTTCGATCTGGGTGGTTTCTAGCAAGTGACCGCAGGCTTCGTGGAAGATCACGCCGCCAAATTTGTTTGCCATGATGATCGGATACGTGCCTGATTCCACATAGTCGGCGTAGAGCATTCTGCCAGCCGATTCGGCAACGCTTTCGGCAGTGGCGGTGTAGTCCCAGGTGCGAAGGAAGTTGGGGTCGCTGGTGTTGCCTGCCCGTTCGCCGATCGAGGCGCGGTTGGCACCATCGGCACAGAGCAGGTTATAACCCACAGATTGCGTCAGGCGAATATCGCGTGCAAAGGTGCCATCACTGGAGGCAACTAAGACTTCCTGCCAGTCACGGAAATACACAGCACGACGGGACTGAACGTGCGTCGCTTTTTCCAGTAAGCGGGCGTTGGCATCGAGCAACACTTCGCCCATTTCGCGCATGGAGCTGGATTCTGCAAGCCAGGATTCTTTGCCGCGCAGGACGGCGTAGTCTCGCAGTGGTTCCAGGTTGATTTCGGGGATGTATGCTCCCGGTGAAGGCAACTGTAAACCCAGAATGGAAAGCCCTTTTTCGAGAGCGGCTTTCAAGCCAGAGAAGGTCAGGTCATTGGTGCTGACGTAACAGTCAGTTTGTCCACGAAAAACGCGAATGCCTGCCCCGGTGGAAAGGCGTGGCGAGATGCTGGTGATCGCATCGTCCTCAGCGAGGCAGCTAATGTAGTTAACTCGCTCTAGAAAGAATTCCACAAAGTCTGCGCCTGCTGCACGTCCCAATCCCAGTAGCGTCGATAGTGGCGACTCCCAGGTCGTATCGAAGCGATCGCGCGTGGAGGTATACTCCAATGTTGGCAATTCTCTGGAGCGAAGAAGTGGGGTTGCAAGCATAGTTAGCCTCGGCTGCGATCGTGGAACGAATTGATTTGTCAGGGCTTCCATTCTGGAAGGTCAAGACCTCTATTCTAGAAGGGCTACGGATTTTTTGTCAGGAAACCAGTTTGCCAGCTCACTAAGCATAACGGGAACACTGATGTGATCGAGACGTAGGATATTAATGACGTGAAATTACCAAAGAGAGTTCAGTTCTGGATCAGGGCTACCGCAATCGCGCTGCTGGCGTTTGCTGTGGCGTGCCAGGGTCATACGCCAAGTAGTAGCCGCACAATGCCACAGCCCAGTGCAGCATCTCCTCCACCCACTGCTGCGATCGCCGCTTCGGTAAATAAGACGGTTAATAAAGCATCGTTGGTGGATCTTCACTCGATCCATCCAACCATTCGCCTGGATCTGCGTTACGCGACAGCCAATAACTTTATGCATCGAGCGCTCTACAAGCAGTCGCGCTGTCTGCTAAGAGCGAACGCCGCAGAGCAGTTGTCGCAAGTGCAGCAAGACCTGGAAGCCTACGGGCTAGGACTGAAGGTCTATGATTGCTACCGCCCGCTGTCTGTGCAGAAACAAATGTGGAAGCTCGTGCCTGACGAGCGCTATGTTGCCAATCCTGCTACAGGATCACGGCATAATCGCGGTTCTGCGGTGGACGTGACGTTGGTCGATCGAGCGGGCAACGAGCTTCCCATGCCAACCGCCTTTGACGACTTTACCGATCGCGCAGCCACAAATTACAACGGTGCCAGCCCACAAGCGAAGCAAAATCGCCAGCGTTTGAAAGATGCAATGACCAAACGTGGATTTTCACCTTTGCAAACAGAATGGTGGCACTTTGATGCTGCGAGTTGGGCACAGTATTCAGTGCTGGATGTCCCGCTAGAAGAGGTTCTCTGAGGTCGCTTTAGAACAATTTAATTTCTAAAAAGCATAGACTCTAGCACGGTCTAAACTAGACCTAGAGTAAACTAGACGTAGAGCCGTCAAACAGAACCATGACCACAAAAGAACAGATCATTCAGGCTCTTGAGCAGGTGCCAGAGCCAAAGCTATTGGATGTGCTGGCGTTTATCCACTCCCTTAAAAGAGATAGTCTGCCTAGTCCCGGAGTCCGTCCTGAAGTTTGGCAGGCGTATCTAGATTCAGAGCGAGAAAGGGAAGAGGTTTATCGTCGTCTTGCTAACTCCTAAATTTATTTCCATCTCTGAAACGCTGGATATTCATACCAGACAGCTTAAAAAGTTCGGTGGCTCCTCTGGCATTAGGGATGAAGGGCTGCTGGAATCGGCTCTAGCACAACCGCAGGCTACTTTTAGCGGTGAGTTTTTGCACACAACGCTTTATGAGCAAGCAGCGGCTTACCTTTACCATCTAGCGAAGAATCATCCCTTTCTAGATGGCAACAAGCGCACAGCATTTGCGGTAATGGATACTTTTTTGCGCGTCAATGGCTATAGGTTGGTCATGGCTGACGAGCAGGCGTATGAGCTAGTGCAAGATGTTGTCAATGGGCGCGTTAGCAAGACCGAACTGGCAGCATTGCTTGAGCGATCGACCAGTTAACGCTTTGCAAGCAAGCTAGACTCCGATCGCCTTCGTCAACGTGCGACTAACTTTAGCAGGGCAGAGAATGGTGTCGCCATCTCGATAGCCCACGAAGCGAACGTAGACTAATGCGCCCGTTTCAATGTCGGGAGCATCGGGTTGGTGGCATTTGGGGTCGTAAGCGACTTGTTCCCACGCAGCGCCAATCTGTTCGTAACCCCAGCTACGAATCAGGTTTCCTAGCGGCACAAACATAGGTATCAAACCTTTAGCAGGCAAATCTGGCTTTGCTTCAACGATTTTGCTGATGCTCGGATAGTGTGTAAAGAGCGTTTGAAGCTGTTTGAAGAGCGAGTGACGCACAGTAGTTGTTATTGCCTCTTGCTGCCGCAATGCCTGTCGAAGCTGCGAGCATTCCTGTGTGAGGCGATCGTTTTCTTGCTGTAGGGCTTGCTGACGCTGCACGTAGTCATTTGACAACCGTTCTGGCTGCGGTTCTGGCTCCTGCAAGATCGGTTGGGGAGGATGCGCCTGAGTGAGAGGTTCGTTGCGTTGCTGTAATGCTTGGAGACGGAGGTTCTCTTGCGTTAACTCTGCTTTTTGTTCTAACGCTTGCTTGAGACGCTCATACTCTCGCCTCAAGCGATTGCGCTCGGCATTAAGCTTGTCGTTGCTGTTGGAGCCTAAATCTACCAGCTTGACGATCGCTAAAACAAAGACGAACTCAAGCAAAAAACCGAACCAAAAAAGGTTGGTATTGTCTCTCATACTCCCGATCTCCTTGGCACGATGCTGGCATCGCGTTGGCTAAGCTTTACCATCCCCTATTTTGGCTCATGAGTTACATTCCAGAACCTCTGCAAAAGTCGATTTTTGTTACGCAAAGCATTAGCTCTAAAGCTAATTGTCCAACGATAGAAGGCGTAATGGGTGAAGGATGAGGCTCTTTACTTCGGCTACAGTCCAATTTGAACGGGAATTTCGATGCAAAACTCACTGCCTTGACCGAGTATTGATCGACAAACCAGTTGCCCACGATGCTTTTCTGTCACAATTTGATAAGAAATTGATAGTCCTAACCCTATGCCTTTGCCAACAGGTTTTGTGGTGAAGAAAGGGTCGAATAGCCGCTGCTGCACCGCTTGTGAAACGCCCAATCCATTATCAGCAATCCGAATGGCAACGCTTTGACCCAGCGACTCTGTCTGAATGGTGATTGTTGGTTGCTTAGAGTGTACAGCCTGTTGCCCATCATGAGTCTGTATACCGCTGACCGTCAATTGTGGGTCAGCAACCATCGACTCCTCAAGCGCATCGATCGCGTTAATCAAAATATTCATAAAGACCTGGTTGAGTAGACCCGGATAACACTCAACCAGTGGCAGGATACCGTAATTTTTGCCGATCTGGATGCTGGTCTTACCCGAGCGGAGCTTTAAGCGGCTCTCCAGCAGCATTAACGTACTTTCCAGCCCTTCATGCAGATCGACCTTTTTGACAGCCGCTTCATCCATACGGGCAAAGTTTCGTAAGGACAGCACCAGTTGCCGAATCCGATCAGCTCCTGCTTGCATTGAGGTCAAAAGTTTGGGCAAATCGGTTGCAATAAAATTTAGGTCACTGTCTTCCAGTAAGCGTTGAATCTCAAGCGGTGGATCGGGATAATGCTGTTGATAAAGCTTGACGATCGCCAGCAAAGCTTGTGTATAAGTATCGGTATAGGTAAGATTGCCGTGAATAAAATTAATCGGATTATTCACTTCATGAGCAACGCCAGAGACCAGTTGCCCCAAACCCGACATCTTTTCCGCCTGAATAATGCTATACGTTGCCATTGCAGCCTCTGAAAAGGGCTTGACAATCACCACCTTCCAATACGATCTCGGCACATGAAATAAGAAAGCAGTAGCAGGTTCTTTGAGCAAAAAGTCGCGTTCAACTTCAAATTTTTGATCAAGATGTATGGTGGAATTATCTTCACCAAAGGCATCATTCACGTTTAACGGATCGGCTAAAATTGATGCGATCAGCTCTGCTTCTGTTGCATCAATCTGATAACTGTCAGCCTGTAGCTTCTTCGCGACATCAAACTGATACCCTGATCGGTTTTGCGCCTCCTGCAAAATTGCCTGGTTCATTGCCTCAACCGCGATCGCTAAAGGCGCAAACAACGGCTGCTTTGCCGCAAATTCACCTGCCAGCATAAACTCTGCGGCTGTATGTCCCTCGCTCTCCTCGGTCTTTGTTCTAACTAAGAGCGGATCGGGGAAGGTAACAAAGCGATTATTTCGATCGAGAACAAAAATATAGCCGCCTGTCTTTTTACGCCAAGTTTCTACAAACGCCTGTACACCCTCTAGTTTTAAATCAACCGTTACCACGCCAGAAAACGTGCCGATTTCAAACATAGGAGCAGTGCAGGTAATCATCGGTTGGTAGGAGTGAGGATCGAGATAAGAAGCACTCCAAAGGCACTGTCCAGCTTTTGCATAGCGCCCTATGGCATACCATGCTTCATGGTGATAACCTGAACCAGATTTGTTGTAGTTATCAAAATATTTCAGTTCACCCTCAGCATCGCGTCCAAAAAAGAAGCTTCGACGCGCTCGATCGGGTGAGAAGCGATAAGGTTCATGCCAAACACCGCCGCCTGCAATACTCAAATCGCCTTGAAAGTCGAGTAACGTCGGCACAATGGCTTTGAACAAAGCTTCGCTTTTTGGCAAATGTGCGATCGTGGCACCGAAAGTACGCGTGAGTGCTTCAACCTCGCGCACTCGTGCAGACAAATCAAGCACGATGGTATTACCAATCTGCCCAATTGTTCTGGATGACTCAGCGAGAATAATGCTCTTGCTTTCAGAATTCATACTGTGAACAAATTTAGCTACCGAGTCTTTAACCGATGTAAATGCTTAAAAGGGACTAAACCGAGCACCCTCCCATAGTTTACGGTTGGGTTAGAAAAGCATCAGGATTGCTGACCGACAGTTCCAGTTAATAGCGCTGTCCCATCTCGCCCATTCTCTGCTAATTTTTTGTAGAGTCACGTTGTCTCCGATTCAAATGCGATCGCCCATGTCTTCACCATCAGCTTCCGATGCAGAATCCATGCGAGCCTCCACGCCTACTGAGCCAATGACACAGCGCCATGTGCTAGTTTGCCCAAATCGCACCTGTTTGAATCAGGGGGCGATCGCGGTACTAACCGCCTTCCAAGCACAGCCAGTTTCCGGCTACGTTGTGCAAAAAACGGGCTGCATGGGACAGTGCGGCGAGGGACCGATGGTGCGCATTTTGCCGGATGACATCTGGTACTGTCAGGTTCGACCGGATGAAGTGACTGACGTTGTAGAACGTCATTTGCGCGGCGGTCGTCCGGTCAGGGCAATGCTTTCACCGCACTTTCATGCTGCTCCTGGGCACTAATAATCGAAACGGGTGGTGTGCATCAGGAGGGGATGACTTTTTATGGTCGATCGCTTATGCGATCGCGCGTGACAAACGGCACATCCACGATATCCCCTTCAGTTTCGCCTACTTTTACATGCAAGCCAGCGCCACCCGCTTTGGTGCGGATATACGCGAGTCCAAACGCTCCCTGCTCTGTTTCGGTCAAACTGGTAAGGGTGCCAACCTTTTCTGCTCCCACTGTAATGGGGGTTCCTGTCGTGACGCTGCCCTTCAAACGGATGCCCCAGAGCTGCTGCTTCACGCCTTTGTAGGTGTCAAGACGGGCGATCGTCTCCTGCCCGATATAGCACCCCTTATCGAAAGAGATTGTTTGCCATAGCCCTGCTTCCAGTGGATTATAATCCTCAGTCAGTTCGTGGTCGGGGGCGGGTCTTCCCTGTTCGATGCGTAGACGCTCCCATGCGCGATCGCCCAGCGGTATAGCACCCGCATCGGTTAGCAGCTTCCATAGATCAGCCGCAGCAGCGCGATCAGTGATCAACGTGTAGCCCTCTAACGCCAAGCCGCTACCAACAGCGATTCGTACAGCCTGTCCTGCCAGCGTGACGAGATGATGACTGCCGTAAATACTGGCAGGAGAATCAATTCCCAATTGTTTGAGCAGGGCACTGCTCTCGGAACCGATCAAGCTAAACGTCGAGGTTTGATCGGTCAGATCGGTCAACGTGACCTGATCGCCAAAGAAAATATAGCGGTCTAGCCATTGCAGCAGATGCTTGTGGCGATTGGGCGAAACCATCACTAGAACGGAATCTTCTAAAACGTAAGCGGTCGCTAAATCAATGGTGCGAGCTGTAGATGTGACAAAAACCGTGTCGCAGCCGTCGCCTGGTTTTAAGCGCTTAAAGTCGTTCGTGCTCTGGTTGTGCAAAAAGCTGAGGCGATCGCGTCCCAAAAGCTCGATGCGCCCCCAATGGGAGCGATCGCAGATGGTTACACCCGATCGTGCTGCTTGCAGTGCCGCCGCATCATTGCCGAAACTCGTGGACACTGTTGCATCTTCCTCAAACTCAGCACCGAGCTGTCTCTGGATCGCACGCAAACTCTCAGTCATAGGTATCCACTCACTTGTGCAGCGTCTTGCTTTCAGATTATCGCGAGCGAAGCCTATTCAACCAGAAAGCCGGAACGATCGCACTTGATCGCTCCGGCTTTCTAAGTCTCAACTAATCCTGCGTTGCAGCCGACTAACGGAAGTGTTACTTCACAATGCCCAGCAGTTCAGGCGTTGTCGGACGTGTCAACGTGGGCGCTCCCGAAATTTGAGAGAACTCCAACGGCTGGTGCGCCACCATAGACGCTGCTGCTTGTACGCGGCTAGCAATCTCTACCGTTTTCACGTCATACATTTGCGTCAACAGCTTGGGATACAGCCCGATGCCGATCACAGGAAGCAAGAGACACGCCGTGATAAAGACCTCACGAGGCTTAGCATCGAACAGAAATTCTCCTTTGAATTCTGCACCTTCCTCACCGTAGAACATTTCCCGCAGCATCGAGAGTAAGTAGATTGGAGTGACAATTAACCCAACCGCCGACAGCAAGACAACCACCGCTTTAAACGTAGAGGTATAGGAATCGCTAGTCGCAAAGCCGAGGAAAACACCCAGCTCTCCCACGAAGCCACTCATACCAGGAAGTGCCAGCGATGCCAGCGAACCGACTGTAAACAGCGCGAACACGGTTGGCATCGACTTTGCCAAACCACCCATCTTGTCTAGCGCCAACGTATGGGTGCGATCGTAGGTCACGCCAGACAGGTAGAACAGAGCCGCCGCAATTAACCCATGCGAGACCATCTGAAGCACAGCACCGCTGAGACCAATTTCTGTGTAGGACGCAATGCCAAGCAGCACAAAGCCCATGTGAGAAATCGAAGAGTATGCCATTCGACGCTTCAGGTTGCGCTGTGCAAACGAGACGATCGCGCCATAGACAATATTTACAACACCCAGAACTGCTAGCACAGGAGCAAAGTAGAAGTGGGCATCTGGCAGCATTTCCATGTTCATGCGAATGAGCGCATAGCCACCCATTTTCAAAAGCACGCCTGCCAGGATCATAGAAACGGGTGCGGACGCTTCACCATGAGCATCCGGCAACCAGGTATGTAGTGGGAAAATTGGCAGCTTCACGCCGTAGGCAATCAGCAGTCCGGCGTAAACAAACAGTTCAAACGTCAGCGAGTAGTCCTTCAAACCAAGCTCTCGCATGTCAAAGGTGACATCGCCACCGTAAAACGCCATTGCAAAAGCGGCAACCAGGATGAAGATCGAACCGATCGCCGTGTAAATAATAAACTTAGTCGCTGCATAGAGGCGTTTTGGACCACCCCAAATGGAAATCAGGATGTAGACGGGCACCAGCTCCAACTCCCACATCAGGAAGAAGAGCAGAATATCCTGGGCGCAGAAAACCCCAATCTGAGCGCTGAACATCGCCAGCATCAAAAAGTAAAACAAGCGGGGCTTTTCCGTCACTTTCCAGGATGCCAGGATTGCCAGCGTTGTCACTAGGGCGGACAGCACGACCAGCGGCATGGAAATACCATCAACGGCTAAAGACCAGTTCAAGCCAAGTTGAGGCACCCAGGCGATCGTCTCCGCCAGTTGGAAGTCGGCATTTTGAAAGTCGTAATGCTGCCAGAAGGCATAGACAATCAGCGCAAAATCTATTAAGGCCACCGAAAGAGCATACCAGCGGATTGTTTTACCCTGCTTGTCCGGCAGCACCGGAATGAGTAGAGAGGCTGCGAGGGGCAGCAGAGTAACGGTTGTGAGCCAAGGGAATGGGGTATCCATCTTGAGAACTTACTCAATATTGCGGGGATAAAGAGCTTTGGGGTTGCTGGATGATGAGCAAGAAGCGACCCAAACCTAATCCGCAGAGAAGCCCACTTATCCAAGTGGAGGACTGGACGTTGCCAGACGCGCTTGCAGTTGATAACTGAGCAGTAAGAGCCGTTTCTAAGGTTATGAAGCTCAACCTGGCACGGCAATCACTGGATGTCTCCTTCACAGATTAAGTAGACGTTGTTAAACAATCAGCTAAATAAGAATATGTACTTATCGGTTATGCTACCCCAGTTTATTAAGTTAAATAAACTTTGTCTGCTGTCTTGTGACGCTTTTTCAATCGATATTGCTGCTTGAGGCTGCGACCAGCACACTAAAAGAGCAGCAAAAGCACGATGAATCAAGCATTTGACCACTTCAGCCCTTCTGACGACTTTGTTTCGGCGTGTGCCAATTGTTGCGATCTCGTTACATGGTCTTGAACGATTGCTTGTGACGTGGAGTAATATGTTGCCGGGAATACACTTTGCCGCTATGACTACGCCAAAATTCCAGGATTTAGTGACCTGGCAGCAAGCAGAAATACTCATGCAGCCTGCTTTTATCCGGCTTGTTGACAACCTTCGCAAGCAGCTTGAGCAGTCCATATGGAAAGGTACGTATGAAGAGGTTCCAGTGTGGTCTGACGCTGTGAGTGCGAACGTAAGATTCAAAGTGACGCAACTGCAAGCGGAGCTTAAAACGGCTTCAGCAGAAGAATTGATCGCGATCGAGTCTGCCTTGGCGCAACTGCCGTCGCCTCATCCTGGCTATCAGCTACGCCTTCAGCAGCAAGAATGTACGGTAACAGTAGACCTCTGGAACCTTTGCTACGAGATTTGTTTTCAACACTATGACGCTGCGAGCGGAGGATCTCACGCTCTGGGGTCGATCGGCAGCAATCAGGGCGTAAAAATTGATGACGCTCTCTTCGAGGAGGCGGGAGACGTAGACTGGAATCGCCTTGATCAAAAGGTTAAACAGGTTGTAGAACGGACGTTCGCCGCTTTACCCACAAACTAAGCTGACAGACTAGAGGCGAATGAAAGCTCAGGCAAAGGCTAAAGGCTAGCTTTTGCCTTGTAACCTTATTCTTCGCCACCCTGAAGCTTAAGCAAGAGAAAGCCGACGCTGAGACCGACCAAAACCAGGATAGGGGCTAATAAAGCAGTACTGAGAATCTCACTCATTGGTTGTCTTTTCCCGTTGTAGTTACGTTTTCTAGATAGCAATTGCGAGTCAAGCCGTAAAAAGTGAAAAGCCACTATGGCGATGACAGCAGTTCTACAAAGCATTCTAAACTGGATTGGCTGCGCCCCTTTGCCGCGATCGCATGAATCTAGCCTCTAGCTCTGAAGTATGTTCACACGCTGGCAGCTTAACATGAAGCAGCAAGGTTAGGAGCCTGGAGTTGCGTCCCCTTTCGCTTCAGTTGCTTCAGCAGGAGTCGCTGACTTGGCAGCAACCTTTGCACGTTCACGATCGTCTCGTTTTTTGCGCTCTGCTTTCAGCACATCTTCCATGACGATCTGCGCTTGAGCCATTTTCTCCAGGTTGCTGCGGTATAGCTCAAGATCTTTTTGCACTTTGTCGTCTGAGAGCTTTAAGGCAGCACAGACGCGCTTGAGTGCTTCAAGGAGTTTTGCTTCGTCTTTAACTAGCTCGGCATCGGCTGCTTCTAGCAAGGTGAATAACCCGATCGCAAAGAGCCGACTGTACTTAAAGGTCGAGTTGTGAGCGATCGCGCCTGCCTGCGCTTGCAAATCGTTGCAGTCTGCGATCGACGCTTTTTGCTCCAGCCAAGTCATCAGTTCCTCTACCGATGAGCGACTTGCGAGGGCTTCTAATCGTTCTGCATCATGCCTGTAGCGCTGGGGATCATCCTGCAACGCTTTGCAAAGACCATCAAAAATGGAGGCAATATCTTGTTCAGGACGATATGCCAGCATAAAGCGATGAAAGGAGGCAAAAACGCCCAGAGCGTAGAAAGGGTCGTAGTGGAAGTCTGCGTTGACCGTCAGCAGATGCATCTCGACCATCAACTCTTCTACCACCCGACGGTAGATCGAGTTAATGGGGCGAGTATGGATGTTGTAAAAGGCTCTCTTGGTCTCTGAGACGGTGCGGACGTTATTCACAGCAAAATGGCATAGATCAGAACTATTACCATTCTCGCGCTTGACGGCAAGTTTGCCAAGTTTTGCACAAGTTGGGCTATTCGCGGTCCCCAATTTCTGACCAAGAACGCCTTGAAGTGACGTTCTGTAGGGACATGATATGCAACGTCCCTACTTTTGGGCTTGAGCGGGTCGCACAAGATCTTTAAAGACGTAGGGTTCGGGATTGGCGGCAACCCAGCCCAGCCCAGAGCGCGATCGCACTTCAAAATGTAGGTGTGGTTCTTTAGCACTGGGGTTTCCGGTCGTGCCAACGGAGGCGATCGCCTGCCCGCGCTTCACAACCTGTCCCACTTTGACCTTCAAGCTAGCAAGTTGAGCGTAGCGCGTTTGCAGTCCCTCGGCATGGTTGAGCACAACCAGATTGCCATAAGCGCCTTGTTTCCCGGCGAAGGCAACCGTGCCATCGGCAACGGCTAGCACGGGCGAACCGACAGAGGCAGCGAGATCAATGCCACTATGAAAGCCAACCTTGCCTGTCAAGGGCTGAATGCCCCAACCGTAGCCGAGCAGTAAGGACGATCGTGTCGGCTTTGAGGACAACGGATAGTTGCTCAGAAGGCGCTCTACCTGGTTAGCTGGTAGAGCAGTCGTGGACGCTGTTGCTACGGGTGACCAGTTCACGCCTGGTACAAAAACAACTTTCGGTGCTGCCTGACACCCGTTGACCTCAAACAAAACATCAGAGCGGATCTTGTAGGTCTTGGCGACATCGCGCCAGGTTTGGTTCGGTTTCACTTCGACCCGAATGCCATTGTAGGGAGGCACCAAAATTTCGGTGCCAATAGGCGCTTTGCCACTACGTAGTGCTGGGTTGAACCCCATCAGCGTGGAGGGAATCAAGTTGTACTGCTGTGCAAGCCCTTCCAGAGTTTCGCCAGAAGCAACTTTATGACGCATTAACCGCGAAAGAGCGGAAGGCGCGCAGGTGGTTTGACTAAGCGCGGTTGTGGGAGTTTCTTGCGCCACGACCTGCGATCGTCCAATAGCCACTGCCGCTGTGAACCCAAAACAGACTAAAGGGATTGATAACCAGCACAATCGTTTCATACAGCCAAGTGCCCAACGTTACGTGAAGAAAAGAATGTCAATGCTGCTCTTTCACTCTATCGCTTTACCCTTTATGCCCTTCGTGCCAACGCAACTCAGATCCGGATGTTGGGCAAAACGTCAGAGGCAAAGAATGGAAAGAGGGCAAGCAGTTACAATAAGCCCATATTGTGCGGGCTAGCACTGCTGTTGGCTAATAACCCTATGAATCTCTCCTTGAAGCAGTTGGCAACATATGTCTCGTTACTGGCGATCGGCAGTGGCACGGGCATGATTGGTAGCCAGTATTTCTTGCCTCATGAGCGGGTTAAATCTAGCACTGCCGATCTGCCAACCGTGCTAAAGCCAGTCCCACGTCAGTCGGTTAGCCAACTGACCACGGCAACGCCTTATGACCTTGCGCGTGAACCCAGTGGTTCTAACTTTATCGCTACAGCCGTAGAACGAATTGGACCGGCTGTGGTGCGGATCGACGCAGCTCGTAAAGTGGTCAACAGCCTCCCTGATGCCTTTCAGAACCCTCTCTTTAGACGTTTCTTTGGCAACGAGATTCCTGTGCCTAAAGAACGCGTTGAACGCGGCACAGGCTCTGGCTTTATTTTGAGCGGTGATGGTCGCTTACTGACTAATGCTCACGTCGTCACTGGAGCCGATACCGTAGAGGTAACGCTGAGAGACGGTCGTACCTTTGAGGGGCGCGTCATTGGATCTGATTCTGTGACCGATGTAGCTGTCGTCAAGATTGATGCCACGGGGCTACCGACTGTACGGATTGGGAGATCCGACAATTTGGTTCCAGGCGAGTGGGCGATCGCGATCGGCAATCCTCTAGGGCTTGATAATACCGTCACCGCAGGCATCATCAGCGCTACAGGACGTTCCAGCTCGCAAGTGGGTGTTCCTGATAAACGGGTCAGCTTTATTCAAACCGATGCCGCTATTAATCCTGGTAATTCAGGCGGACCTTTGTTGAACGATCGGGGTGAAGTCATTGGCATCAACACGGCGATTCGAGCCGATGCTCAGGGGCTTGGCTTTGCAATCCCGATCGAAACAGCACAACGCATTGCTGACCAACTATTCGCCAAAGGCAAAGTGGAGCATCCCTATCTGGGGATTCAAATGGTTGACCTCACGCCGGCATTGCGTAAAGAAATTAATCAAGATGACGATGCCAAGCTGAAGGTTAACCAGGATCAGGGCGTGTTAATCGTGCGGGTTTTTGACAATTCTCCAGCCGCTCAGGCAGGCATTCGGCAGGGCGATATTATTCAAAAAATTGATGGGAAGCCGGTCAAAACTGCATCAGACGTGCAAGAACGGGTCGAGTCAAGCGCGGTTAACAAGGTGTTGCTGGTTGAAATCTTCCGCGATAATAAACAGCGCAGCCTCCAACTTAAACCAGCTCCCTTTCCTAAAAAGAACTGAAGGTCAGCAATAAGACTCAGCTATGCTCACCTTACCGAAGCGGACTGTAAAACCCCTTGCGCTTAAGCAAAGGGTCAAATTGATGCATGAGAAGGTAAGCGAATCTACTATTCTTTCTGACGCGGAATAGGCGCAGTGCTCCAACTGGTACCATTCTGAGCACTGCGATCGTCCTTGCAAGCAAGAGTGTGTGCCTCCCAGTCAACGTCTGTTTCAGGATAATCAACCCGATAGTGCCCACCCCGGCTTTCAGTGCGAAACTGTGCGCTTTGCAAGATGAGCCACGCCACATCAAGCAAATTACGGGTTTCTGCCCAAACCCTTAGCTGCACGTTAGTTCCGATCGCAGCCACATTAACGGCTTGTTCTGGCTGAAAATGCAGGAGCGATCGACTCACCGCAAGCTGGGCAAATTCTTCTTGCCAGCGCTGAATTTGCGCGATCGCGCCTGCCATCACGTGCCCATCTCGACAAATGCCTGCACTTTGCCAAACTAAGCGAGGCAGTTCCTGCCGCAGGGCGCTAATTTTGTCAAAATCAGTTTGTGGCAGCGTGAACTGTGGCAGCGAAAGCTTACTCGCAACGCTTGCTTTTGCCTCTGACTCCTGACTTCTGACTCCTGATTCCCCTACGTCCAGGTCAGCAAACTGCGCCCCAAAGACCAGGCACTCCAACAGCGAATTACTCGCTAACCGATTCGCTCCATGAACGCCCGTGCTGGCAGTTTCGCCAACGGCATAGAGACCCGCGATCGAGGTTTGGTTGGTCAAATCTGTTGCCGTACCGCCCATCCAGTAGTGAGCAGCAGGCGCAACCGGGATGGGTTCTCGCAAGACATCAATGCCCCATCGTTGACAAACCTGAATGATGTTGGGAAAGCGGTGCTGAATCGTTTCGGATGGGATGGGTCGTAGATCTAACCAAACGTGTGCGGTAGCCGGATCAGCATGGGCAGCTTGCAGATAGCTGAAGATAGCGCGACTCACCACATCTCTAGGAGCCAGCTCTCCTGCTGGATGGTAGTCAAACGCAAACCGCCGCCCGTGGTCATCGACCAAATGAGCGCCCTCGCCCCGCACCGCTTCACTAATCAAAAACCGGGGTGCACCAGGCTGAGTCAGTGCCGTGGGGTGAAACTGAACGAACTCTAAATCACGCAACACGGCTCCTGCACGATGAGCGATCGCCACGCCATCGCCCGTGCTCAACGCAGGGTTTGTGGTTTGGGCAAAGACCTGACCACCACCACCCGTAGCTAGAATGACAGCCGCTGCCCGTAGCCAAAGCACCTGTCCCTGATAGAGCAGGCAAATGCCCTGGCAGCGTTGCGTTGTTTCATGCAGCCAAACATCCAGCGTTAAGGCTTGGGCAAGGACGTGAATATTCTTGCGGCGCAATACCTGTGCCGTCAGCGTACTAACCACTTCGCGCCCTGTTGTGTCAGCAGCATGTAAAACCCGTCGCCGGGAATGAGCGGCTTCCAGCGTCAACGCCAGCTCACCATTGTGGCGATCGAACGATACACCCATCGCCACTAGCGTTTGAATACACTGTGGTGCCTGCTCCACAAGGAACTTTACAGCGTCATAATCACACAGTCCTGCACCTGCCTGTAACGTGTCGGCTAAATGCAGCGAGGGCGAATCTGCCGGGTCAGTGACCGCTGCGATGCCACCCTGCGCCCAGCCGCTGGCAGATAGCGAGAGCGTGTCCTTGGTCAGCAGCCCAACCCGATAGTGGCTGGGCAGGCAGAGCGCAGTATAAAGCCCAGCCGCACCAGCTCCGATCACGAGAACATCGAATTGGGACGGCACCTCTGATGCAGAGGGCGATCGCAAAATGGACGATTGCAAAGATGCTACCAATTTCGGCTTTTAAATCTGGATTGAGGCGGAGCGGCTTACAGCACTGATCGGTATCGCAGGCGAGACGCAAGCTGTAAAGCGTGCAACCTTGTGAACGTGCTCATAAGCTAAAGCCGTGAGACTCATGTTCTATGCCTCACCGCTGGATCTTTCTAGTCTAAGATCTAATGCCCAAAGTAGGGGCTAGAGACAAAAATTGCTCTCCGACTGCGTGTCAGTCATTGAGCAATTTAAGCACACGTCTTAAATGAGAGTCGTGAAGGCAGAATTATTAGCGGTAGATCCCGTTGTTAATTCGATCGGCTCCTTCTACCAAGGCTTCTTCGACATCTGTAGCAGTAAAGTTATCTAGATTTGACTTCAGCACGTCTTTCTGCGCTTCTGTTAGCCCTGCGATCTTCAAAACATCTTCAACGCTTTCGTAGGGTGCATTCTTGATAATCAACCCTGCAAGGGTGGGGTACAAACCCGAATACTGCCTGAAGGCACGCACGTTAGTGTTGTTCAGATCTAGCTTGTTACCGTTCTCCGAGAGTTTCTCACCTACAGCATCACGAATCGTTTCAGCCGCCAGCAGCGTCGGCGCGATCGCACGAGGTAATGAATACCCGGTTAAATTGCCTAAGTCTGCCGCTAGGGCGTTCTGTGGCATTCCTAGCCAGCTAAAGCAGCCAATCATCATGCAAAGAACTATCAACACACGAACCAACCGTTTCATGAATCTATCCCTCCCTTCCTGTTGTATGAAAACCATACACAGCATTTATTCAGAGCCTATCATCTTCTGGACACCATCTCTCACTATGGCTCGTCTGCCTGAGATTCCAGATGAAAATCTTCACACTTACAGCCATTTTCCTTTGCATTCACGACACCCAACACCGTTCGGCTGAGCGCTCACGTCGAAGCCCTGCACCCGACACCCGTGTTCACAGAACGGTGTCTTACCCAAGCAGCAACCGTTATAAGTGCCTGAGTTGGTTAGGAAGGGCTTGCATGGAAAAGGGGGCACGCTGATGGGTCGACTACTTTTTGCCGCTCTTGTTTTTGGCTGGCTGCTGAAACCTCACTGTCGACTCTTCATCTGCAAGAACGTTTCTAAGTCTGGATAGGAGCAGGCATGAGCCACCGTAGGCATGTCATACCCTTTTAGATGAACCGTGTAGTTTCTGAATAGATCGATCGACGTGACCTCCATATCCACCAGATGCTGATATGTTGTCTCGCCTACGGCAATATCCAGCCCAATCTGTTTTGTAGAGGTTTCCAGGCGGAACGCGGCATTCACGGTATCACCTAAAGCGGTATAGTCAGGGCGATCGCCACTGCCCGTATTGCCAACCATCGCATAACCTGTGTTAATGCCAGCACCAATCCGCAGCGGAAATGGTAGCGGGTAGAGGTTATATAAATCACTGGTCATCGTGTGTAGGGCGTTCAACGCACGAAAGATGCGGAGCATTTCATCGTTATTAACTCCTTGCGGTCCATGAATCCAAATTGCCATCACCGCATCGCCGATGTACTTGTCAACCCAACTGCCATACTCGCGAATAATGTCACCCGCATGTCGGAACCAGGTGCCGATGACTTCCGACAGTACCTTTTCATCCAACTGCCGGGTCAAGACAGTAAAGTCGCGAATATCAACCACCAACACCGAGATTAAGCGACGGACATGTAGCGTTGCCGTTGCAGTAAACTCTTTTGAATCGGAACCAGCGGCAGAATCAGCAGGCGGGTTGAGCGTTGGGCAGTAAAAGTCGAGGTCAGTCTGACCAAACGTAAGCCGATCGCCATTATGTAGGGTGACTGGGATGCTCACTCGACGACCATTCACAAACGAACCGTTGCGACTACCCAAGTCAATCAAATAGAATTCGCCTGTCTCCATACATTGCAACATCGCGTGGTTGCGAGAGATCCAGCGATCGGGCAGGACAAAGTTGTTGTCCTCACTGCGACCGATTGTCCAACAGTTGCTACCCGCAAGCGGCAACCGCCGACTACCAGAGTCGGTTCGGAGAACGAGATGGGGAGTTGGTTGCAAAGTCACCACAGGCTGAGACAAATAATCCTTTCCTATGATGCATCCTGACATATCTCACTATGCCAGTGTAGTCTTCCGATGGAAATTCGCCCAAAAAAATTTGAACCAGGTTTCCCTGAAAATTCAAATCAAGAGCATGTGATGGAGCCGATGACCCATGACGCTTTCTTCAGGCGGCGATCGCCGCCAACCAAAACAAACTGTCTACCAAAATTGTACTCAAGACTGCACCACTGAACGCCCACCAGTGAAGTTGTCGGGAGAAGAGAGGCAAGATACCAACCACAAGCAGTAGTAGCGCCAGTGCGATCGCCCAACCAACGCCCCACGGCGTTTGAATGTGGGCAAGAGCATTCTGGAAAATTGGCTGTACAGCATCAACTTCAACCTGCATGAGCTGCCGCCAAGCGGGAATCAAATCAGTCAGATAGAAGTAAACATCAGTCACGACTGTCCCAAAGAGGGAGCCTAAGTAAAAGAAGTTACCGACCTTACCTGTATTGCGGGAAAGGCTCCAAAGCGCAAACGGCAATCCGATTGCCTCTACAGGAAGGTGTAGCAATGGCTCCCAACGTAGCCAGCCCCAGTAAACCGATCCTGCAAGCCACGTCCATGTGAAGCCGACAAGCAAATCGCCCCAACGATGAGTGGCTGGACGCGCAAGCATCCTCATCCCCAGCAGCAACCAAACCACGGTAACAACCAAACTGCCCAACGGTAAAAGGCGAACCAGTGGCGCTTGCACGAAAACGGGTACTGAAACCAAAACGATGGAAGCAACAAACATGAGCCAACGCTGCTGCCCTTCCACCTGCTTCACTGGAGGCGCTAACAGCACTGCACTTGATTCAGGATGAGACTCGTTGGGATGAAGCTCGTTTGGGTAGATGGCTGGTGAGGCAACGCAAACAGAGTCGGTAGAGGCTGTGTAGGAAACCAAAGTATTGTTTATATTTCTTATTTAGTTTACTTTACTTAACATATCACATGTTCGCGTATACCCCTGGGGGGCATTCGGGATAATTCTAACTTAAATTTCCGCTAAAGTTCTGCCTTGAACCGCGCTCAACGCTCCACCGTTTGGTTAAGCTCACGATGTGTATCGATCGAAAACTCTACAAGTGTTTGCTAGCTGAAATATCTAGTTTGAAGGGCTAAAGTAAGGGGCGTGACCCATGCTGCTGCTAGCCAGCAGCGATCCAAACCTGTTCGTTAACTGTGATTTTGTCCTGGCGGCGCTGTGCTGCTTGGGATCTAAAGCGTGACACAGCAAGAATCTTGGTTGCTATGTCGCGATCGTTGTGAGGAAAAGTAGATGGTTTGGTCGGTCTTAAATCTAGATCTTGCGTTGGTCGATTTGAGCTTGCGTCACTTGACAAGCGCTCAGCATATTCTTGTTGCAGCAACAACTCAAACGAGCGCTACAGCGTCTGAAGTCAGTGTCATCGAAGCTGTATTAGAATCCTTTGTACTGGGGATTGTGCAAGGTATCACGGAGTTTCTGCCTATCAGTAGTACGGCTCATCTGCTCGTTTTTACTAAGCTTTTTGGCTGGAAGCTTACAGGACAAAAAACGTTTGTGGATGCGATCCAGTTCGGCAGCGTCATCGCCGTCGTCTGGTACTTCTGGGCAGATATTCGTCAGATTCTGACAGGCGCGTGGGCTGCTTTGCGGCAACAAGACTGGCAGCGGGAAGAGTGGAAAATTTTAGTCGGTATTGCCGTTGGCACCATTCCAGCTCTTAGTGTTGGCTTTGTGCTTAAGAAGTTGAATCTACTGCCGGACGGGGTACTGGTGATTGCTGTGATGTCAATCATCATGTCTCTTTTTCTGGGATTAGCCGAGAAGGTTGGCAGCCGTAAACGAGGCTTTGATGACCTTCAAATTAAAGACGGCATTTTGGTTGGCATCGGTCAAATGATTGCGCTACTGCCCGGCGCGTCTCGGTCTGGCTCAACGCTAACAACAGCATTATTTTTAGGTTTGGAGCGACAAACGGCAGCAAGATTCTCCTTTTTACTAGGGATTCCAACGCTGACGATTGCTACCCTCGTACAAGCCAAAGATGCCCTAAGCAACAGTCAACTGCTGCTTCCTCTCCTCGTGGGTATCATTTCATCGTTTATCTTTTCATATCTATCGATCGCCTGGTTATTGCGGTTTCTCCAGCGCCAGAGTACCTGGATTTTCGTCTGGTACCGTCTCGCCTTTGGGGCTGCACTGCTGGCTGCACTGGCTGGTGGCATCTTCCAGAACGGCTAGGAAAGAAAGGTGTAGATTGGAAGAGTAGAGAGTCAAGCTTTCGCTGTCTGCTCTGCCAATCTGCACTTTTGCTTTAACGCCTTCCATGAGTGACGCTTCTCTTCACCCCGCTTTGATTACTGCTGTTTTGCCAGACTCGATCGCGGCAGACGTTGGCTTTGAGGCGGGCGATCGACTGGTATCGATTAACGGTCAGCGTCCCCGTGATTTGATTGACTATCAGTTTCTTTGTGCCGATGAAGTGCTGGCGCTAGAAGTATTAGACACTACGGGCAAAGCCCATCACGTTGAAATCGAGAAAGACGACGACGACGATTTAGGGCTGGAGTTTGAGAGCGCCTTGTTTGATGGGTTGATTCAGTGCAACAACCGCTGCCCGTTTTGCTTTATTGACCAGCAGCCACCAGGGATGCGGCAAACCCTTTATCTCAAAGACGACGACTATCGTCTCAGTTTTCTTTACGGCAGCTACTTGACCCTGACGAATCTGAGTCAGCGGGAATGGGATCGCATTGAGCAGATGCGGCTGTCTCCTCTGTTTGTCTCAGTGCATGCAACAGAGCCGGATGTTCGCAGTCGTTTGCTCAAAAATCCTCGCGCTGGACAACTGCTTGACCAGTTACGCTGGTTTCAAGAGCGACGGCTGCAAATTCATGCTCAGGTGGTGCTGTGCCCTGGAATTAACGATCGCGATCATCTCACCCGTACATTACTCGACCTGTTTCAGTTTCACCAGGACGAGGTGCCTGCTGTCGCGTCAGTTGCTGTTGTGCCTGTTGGTCTGACTCGCTTTCGCCCCAGTGAAGATGAACTGGTTCCTGTCAGCCGTGAGAAGGCACAAGAAGTCATTGCTCAGGTGCAAGCGCTACAAGCTAGCTTCCGCCAGCAGTCCGGTTCTACCTTCGCCTGGTTAGCTGATGAATGGTTTCTCCTGGCTCATCAAGACTTGCCGTCCGAATCGCACTACGAAGACTATCCGCAACTGGGTAACGGCGTTGGCTCCATTCGCCAATTCCTCAAAGAGTTCCAAAAGGCAGCGCGATCGCTGCCTCAGCAGTTAGCCATCCCTCGTCACTTTACCTGGGTCGTTGGCAATGCCGTTGAGCTAGCGTTTCAGCCGATTCTCAAGCGCTTGAACAGCGTCGAGGGGCTGAAGGTGAGTATGGTTGCCCTGGCAAGCCAATATTGGGGACAATCCATGACTGTGACAGGTTTGCTGACTGGGCAAGACATCCTTCATGCCCTTAAGGGACAGGCGCTAGGCGATGCCATTCTCCTACCGTCTCTCATGCTGAAGCACAACGACACCTGCTTTCTTGACGATATGACCGTTGCAGAGTTGAGCCAGCAGTTGCAGACACCGATCCTGGTGATTGGGGGTGTGGAACATTTGGTTGAGACTATAGGAAAGGAGAATTTTGGGTTTTGAGTTGGAAGAAAAGGATGAAGGTTTCAGTTTGAATGGCTACTTTATTCCCAACATCCTTTTCCCCGCTTTCGCCGTGTGGTGCCAGTTTCCCGTTCCCCAAGGTCTCAAATCACGTTTCTGGTTCAGGCTCACCTGATAAGCTGTGGAGGGTTTGCGATCGCCCCTTAATCTGACTGATCGTGATTTTTCGGTGATGCTCTAACACTCAAGCATGATATTTCAGCAGATTTCTAAGATTTTTGAGGCGGGCGGCATCGTCATGTTTCCGCTGCTGGGCTTTTCAATTCTGGCAGTAGCGCTGATTTTGGAGAGACTGGGTTTTTGGCTGCGGATTACAAAGCGCCAGGATAAGTTTGTGCGCGAAATTTTAGACCTGTATCAACGCAGCCCCAGGGAAGTGCTTTTACAGCTAGAGCAGAATTTGGATCTGCCGATCGCCCGCATCTTTCTAGCCGCTTTGGGACTCGATCGCCCTAACCCAGAAGAGTTCCGTTTAGCGTTAGAGAGCGCTGCTCAGGCAGAAATGCCGTTAATTAAGCGATTCAATACGGTGTTTGAAACCATTATTAGTCTGTCGCCACTGTTAGGGCTACTCGGTACCATTTTGGGTTTGATTCGCTCTTTCGCCTCTCTCAGAATTGGCGAGGTGAGCGCTAATAACGCTGTTCCCGTTAGCGCTGGCATCAGTGAGGCATTAATATCAACAGCCTCGGGGCTGGCTGTGGCGATCGTCACGCTCACGTTTGCTAATACGTTTCGGGGTCTTTACCTACGGCAAATTGCTTTGAGTCAAGAGTATGGCGGTCGCATGGAACTACTCTACCGCCACCGCTATGAGCGAGGAGAAATTCCCTATGCGTCTACCTGAAGAACCGGATTATCCACCGCAGATTAACATTGTGCCGATGATCGACGTGATCTTTGCGCTGCTGACGTTCTTCATTATGTCTACGCTCTATCTCACCCAATCGGCAGGGTTGCCTGTTAATCTACCTAAAGCCGTAACCGCTCAAACGCAGTCGCAAAGCCAGATTGTTGTGACGGTCGATCGGCGCGGACAAATTTCGCTCAATCGGCAACCTGCCCAACTAAGCGATTTGCAGACTAGAATTCGCGCCATCATGGGCAGTACTCCCAGCGCTCTTGTCGTCATCAACGCCGATGAACGCGTCAGTCATGGTCAGGTCATTGCTGTGATGGATCAGTTGCGGCTAATTCCGGGCATAAAGCTGGCGATCGCAGCCCAACGATCAGCACCGTAAGTGAGAGGTGTGAACTTTGAGTTTTGAGTTTGGCAACAGTCACTCAAAACTCAAAACTTTTCTTAACCTCTCCCAACGCCGACGTAGCGGAAACCAGCTTTCTCTAGCTCTTTGCGATCGAGGAAGTTGCGACCGTCAATGATCACAGGGCTATGCATTAACGCCGCCATTTTGGCATAGTCGAGGTGACGAAACTGCTTCCAGTCTGTCACCAGTACCAGAGCATCGCAGCCATCTGCCAGTCGCTCTGGATCGGTTTCGACGATCACATCTGAGAGACCGTGCCGCATTCCGGTTTGGGAGATGATGGGGTCGTATGCCTTCACTTTGGTGCCAAGGCGGGCAAGCTGTTCGATGATGTTGAGCGCAGGCGCATCCCGCAGGTCGTCCGTATCAGGCTTAAAGGTGAGACCTAGCAGACCGACCGTTTTACCTTTGAGAATTTTTAACACTTGCTGGAGCTTCTCGATCGCAATGACCCGCTGATGCTGGTTGACATTAACGGCAGCTTTGAGCAACTGTGCTTCATAACCGTAATCATCAGCCGTATGAATCAGGGCAGAGACATCTTTGGGAAAGCACGAACCGCCCCAGCCAATGCCTGCTTGCAGAAATTTATTGCCAACGCGAGAGTCTAGCCCAATGCCTTTGGCGACTTCAACCACATCCGCACCGACGCGATCGCAAATATTCGCAACTTCATTAATGAAGCTGATTTTGGTCGCCAAGAACGCATTCGCTGCGTACTTAATCATTTCTGCCGAGCTGAGATCCGTGACGACAACAGGCACCGGCGGCAGAGCTTTGTCGATCGCGTATTGACGGCTAACAATTGGCTCATAGAGTTCTTGCATCAGCGCGATCGCTTTTGCGCCGTTGCTACCTAACACAATGCGATCAGGGTTGAAGGTATCGTCAACAGCACACCCTTCCCGCAGAAACTCAGGGTTGCTGACCACGTCAAATTCTGGTTCTGGCAGCGAAGACTTTCGGGTCACCAAATCCTCTGTGGCTCCTGCTCCTGCCAGCACCGCCGCATTGAGCGTTGCCCGCTGTTCAGCAAAGCCTTCCATGATGAGCATGCGTACCCAGTCGCCCGACCCAATTGGGACAGTTGACTTATTCACGATGACCTTGTAGTCGCTGTTGAGATGGGAGCCAATGCCCCGCGCGACAGCTTCAACGTACCGAGTATCACTTTCGCCGTTGGGCAAAGCAGGTGTGCCCACAGCGATGAACAAAATTTGACCATGTGCAACACCGGCTGCCAAATCTGTCGTGAACTCAATTTTTTCTGACTGAATGGCGGCTTTGATGATTTCTGACAGCCCCGGTTCAAAAATGGGCGACTGCCCAGTCTGCATCAGCTTGACTTTCTCTTCGTTGTTGTCTACACAAATCACATGATGACCCACATGGGCAAGACAGGCTCCAGTCACCAAACCTACGTATCCAGTACCAATGACACAAACGCGCATGGGAGAATCCTTGAGAAGTACTCGCAATGGGCAAAAAAGTTTATGAGAAACGGTGATTAAATTTGACCGCACCAGAGCAGTAGTTTCTGCATCAGGTTTTCGGCAACGGTGATGCGCTCAGTTCATCACTAACGATTAGAGCGACTGAACGCGATCGCGTTCAGTCGTAGTCTCACTAGAGTCACCGTTCGATACGGCTTCTGGATCACTCATACGGGCGCGAAAATCAGCGATCGTATAGTCAAGCCCCTGGTGTAGCGGCACGGTTGGTTGCCAGCCCAGCCATTCTCTGGCTTTGGTAATATCGGGCTTGCGACGACGAGGATCATCTTGAGGCAGTGGCTCAAAGCGAATCGCAGCCGAGGGGTTAATTTTTTGCTGCACTGCCTGGGCAAGCTGTAGAATCGTGTACTCGTCTGGGTTTCCTATGTTGATGGGTCCCTGATGGTCGCCGTTCATAAGGCGCATCAACCCTTCTACAAGGTCAGAGGCGTAGCAAAAGCTCCGGGTTTGCGAGCCATCACCATAGATTGTGAGCGGAATACCTCTTAACGCCTGGACAATGAAATTGCTGACAACACGACCGTCATTCTCCAGCATTCTAGGACCGTACGTGTTGAAGATTCTTGCCACCCGAATGTCTACACCGTTTTGGCGGTAGTAGTCAAACGCCAGCGTTTCAGCGACGCGTTTGCCTTCGTCGTAGCAGCTCCGAATACCGATCGTATTCACGTTACCCCGGTATTCTTCCGTCTGGGGATGCACTTCAGGATCGCCGTAGACTTCAGAGGTGGAGGCTAGCAAGAATCTGGCTTTAACCCGTTTAGCCAAGCCCAGCATGTTCAAAGTGCCAATGACATTGGTCTTAATCGTTTTAACGGGATTGTACTGGTAATGCACGGGCGATGCTGGACAGGCAAGATGATAAATCTGGTCAACTTCCAGCCGAATTGGCTCTGTCACATCGTGGCGAATTAGCTCAAAGTAGGGATGGTCGAACCACTTCAGCAGATTACGTTTATGCCCAGTGTAGAAGTTATCTAGACAGATGACTTCATGCCCTTCCAGCATGAGGCGATCGATCAAATGGGAACCGATGAAACCCGAGCCGCCCGTTACCAGAATTCTCATAGCTACTCAATAAAGGGATAGAGGTGTTTGCAAGTTAATTCTTTCTCCCAAGATTAACGGGCAAATCCCTATAAATATAGCTATAACCCTCAAGAATTCACGAAAACTTCAAAGCGCAGCTCGCCCAGTGTCCTCATTGATCCAAACGAAGAACAGCCATAAAGGCTTCTTGAGGCACATCCACCGTCCCAATCGACTTCATCCGCTTCTTACCTTTAGCTTGCTTCTGGAGTAATTTCTTTTTACGCGAAATATCGCCACCGTAGCATTTAGCCAGCACATCTTTGCGGAGTGCTGGGATCTGTTCACTAGCAACAATTTTGCTGCCGATCGCGGCTTGAATGGGAATTTTGAACTGATGGCGTGGGATGAGTTCTTTGAGCTTTTCGGTGAGCGCACGACCCACACCATACGCTTTATCGCGATGAACGATCGTCGCCAGCGGATCGACCGGATCACCGTTAATCATGATATCCAGCTTGACGAGGGGATTCTCCCGATAGTCGATGATCTGATACTCCATGCTGGCATAACCGCGCGATCGAGACTTCATTTGATCAAAAAAGTCTGTTGCTACTTCTGCCAGTGGCAGTTCGTAAATCAGCGTCGTTCGTCCTGGCGTTAGGTACTTCATGTCTTTAAAAATGCCGCGTCGCCCCTGGCTCAGCTCCATCAAGGTGCCAACATAAGCTTCTGGGGTGATCATGTCTACCTGGACGTAAGGCTCTTCAATTTTTTCGCGCAACTGTGGGTCAGGCAAGCGGCTGGGATTGTCGATTTCCAGCACCTCACCTTTGATGGTGGTCACACGGTACACCACTGACGGCGATGTGGTGATTAAGTCCAGATTGTACTCGCGCTCTAGCCGTTCCTGGACGATTTCCATGTGCAGCAAGCCCAAGAAGCCGCAGCGAAAGCCAAAGCCCATCGCGCTGGACGTTTCTGGTTCATAGTGCAGTGCAGCATCGCTCAGCTTGAGCTTTTCCAAGGATTCGCGCAAATTCTCAAACTGGTCGGCATCAATGGGAAACATGCCGCAGAAGACCATCGGCTTGGCTTCTACATAACCTGGTAAGGCTTCTGTAGCAGGCGTTGCTGCCAAAGTGATCGTGTCACCAACGCGGGCATCTTCCACGGCTCTAATTGAGGCAGCGAAATACCCAACTTCGCCTGCATGAAGTTGGTCTACCTGAACCTGGGTGGGTGAGAGTACCCCTAGTTCATCAATGGCATACTCTTTCCCAGACACCATGAGGCGGACACGATCGCCCTTTTTCAGCGCCCCATCCATCACCCGGAAATAAACAATAACGCCTCGATACGGGTCATAGTAGCTGTCAAAAATCAGTGCCCGGAGAGGTTCCTGCACGGTATCTTGGGGGGGCGGCACCTGACGGACGATCGCTTCGAGAATGTCCTCAATGCCGATGCCTTCTTTAGCGGACGCTGCGATCGCGTGGGTGCAATCTAACCCGACAATTTCCTCGATTTCCTGTTTGACTCGATCGGGTTCTGCACCCGGGAGGTCAATTTTGTTTAGCACTGGAATGATCTCCAGGTTGTGCTCCAGTGCTAAATAGACGTTGGCTAACGTTTGCGCTTCTACCCCTTGAGAGGCATCAACGACAAGCAGCGCACCTTCGCAGGCTGCCAGCGATCGCGACACCTCATAAGAAAAATCGACGTGTCCCGGTGTATCGATCAGATTCAGCACGTACTGCTGTCCATCCCGCGCGGTATAGTTCATGCGCGCTGCCTGTAGCTTGATGGTGATGCCCCGCTCTCGCTCCAGATCCATGTTGTCCAGAAATTGTTCCTTCATCTCCCGCGCTTTCACGGTGCCTGTGTCTTGCAGCAGCCGATCTGCCAACGTGGACTTACCGTGATCAATGTGGGCAATGATGGAAAAATTACGAATATGAGAGACGGGCGCGTCAGTCATGCAGTTCTAAAATAATTGAGTAATGGGGTGAAAGGAGGCTGAGTGATGCGATTGGGTCTAGTCTTCAGACATAAAGCTCTAGACTACTGGCTATCGATCGCACCTTCAGCAGGCTCTTTACTTTACGTATTGTAATCCTTTCTGAGTGGCAGCATGGCACTCGATCGCGCCGTCCTGTTGAATGTTCTGATGTACTCTCACAAAGAGCTATGTAGAATTTATAAAGAAGCTATGAGGTTTCGTATCATACACTGATAAATGCTGACTTCTAAGCATTGCTCAGTGCTTTGCTCAGGTAGTAGGCTAGGCAAGATGGATTATTCCATCCTTATGATTTGCGCTTTTCTTTAAAAACCCCTTCGGCTTCACCCTATGAACGAGCCTGCTGTCCATTCCCATCCACCAACTGAAAAAGTGGCGGTTTCGATTCAGCTTGATCCTGATCTGCTTGATCAGCTCAAGCATTTGACTAATGACCCAAGCAAAGTGATTGAAGTGGCGATTCGACAGTGGCTCAGAAATCAGAGTGGTCGGGAAGATGAACTCGCTCGGACGTTAAAGCGCAACCCGCCAGTACCGCCACGAGGAGAATGGAACGATTAGGGTTGGTCGTAAGCTTGCCAAACTCCTTCAGCTCCCTGTCCACACTACGTTTGGACATCTCTACTGCCCCAAAACTTTACTGCATCTACCCTCCGTGATTGCCCTCTAGCGCCCTCTAAATAACTCCATTCTGGCTTCTGATGACCTCTCCTACAGATTTCCAACGTCCCCTGTCAGAAGGTTTGGCATTCACTGCGGCAAAAGATCAGTTGCCAGAACTTGCAGATGAGCTGGTGTTTCTTCAGGATGCGGCAGGAAGCTATTTATCGTTTCATTGGCAACACGCAACTCACTGTCATGTTGTGCCAGACAAGATTACAGGAAGCCGCATCGGTGAGATCTTTAGCCCGATCGAGCTAACGTCCTATCTGGAACGCATTCAACGTGTGCTCAGTCGCCATGTTGCCGAGCATTTTTGCTGCTATTTTCGCTGTGCCGAGCAGACGCTGCTGTTTGATTTGGTGATGAGTCCTGTTTTGGTGCCACAGCGATCGCCAACGGCAGTCGTTGTGGCAGGGCGATTGACCCGCTCTCAAACTGAGGCGGTAGCCGTATCGGAGCTAGAAGAAAAAATTTCTCTGGACGAGGTTTTGTCTGGTGACTATCCGGTGGTTTCCCTGAGTTCCGATCGCTATCAAAAGCTGCTGACTCAAATCGCCTCAAACATTCGTCGGACGCTTGATTTGCCAACCATTTGGCAGCAGACGGTGCAAGGGTTGGGCAAGGCGTTGGGCGCGAGTCGCTGTCTTGTTTGCCCTTACGAAAACCGGACTCACGAGCACCGAACGCCCAAAATCAAGGTGGTGGCGGAGTATTGCCAAGACGCTTTGCCATCCATGCTGGGGTTAGAGTTTTGGGTGGCAGACCACCCGGTGCTGGCGGCAGCGATCGCGGCGCTCAAACCCATTGCGGTTCGAGGTGGGTCTGACCTGCAAGAAAGTGACACTAACTTTCAACAGCGATCGACGCTGGTCGTCGCGACGTGCTACCTGGATCAACCCAATGGGCTGCTTGTGCTGCACCAGTGCGATCGTGACCGTGTGTGGACAGAAGCCGAACTAGAATTGATGCAAGAACTGGCGGATCAAGTCGGCACGGCGATCGCCCATGCAACTCTCTTTACTGCCAGCAATGCTTTAACAGCCGATTTGCAGCGGGCAAACGGTAGCCTGATGCAGAAGCACCGTGAGCTGGAGGAAGCCAGACGACAAGCAGAGGAAGCCTCTCGGCTCAAGAGTGAGTTTTTAGCGAATACGTCTCACGAGCTGCGCACGCCGCTCAACGGCATGATTGGCTTCTTGAAGCTAATTTTAGACGGCATGGCAGATGATCCCGCTGAGCAGCATGAATTTATCAAAGAGGCATACGGCTCTGCGCTTCATTTGCTTGAAATCATTACTGACGTACTGGATATTGCCAAGATTGAAGCGGGGACACTGCAAATTGAGCTTAAGTCTGTAGATCTCAACGAGCTTCTGCAAGATGTCAAGCGCTTTGCCCATAGCCAAATGCATCTCAAGAAGCTTAGTTTTGAAGTTCAGAAGCCACCGACTGACGATGAAATTATTTTATTTGGTGATTATCTACGGTTAAAGCAAGTGATGTTTAACCTAGTTGGCAACGCGATTAAATTCACCCACGAAGGTGGGGTCACCATTAGCATCGAAGTCATCAAAAAGAAGATGAACTTTCAGAACCAGGAACTTCCCGGTATGGTGAAGGTGCGCGTGGCTGACACTGGCATTGGCGTTTCGCTCGACAAGCAAGATCGGCTGTTTCAATCGTTTAGCCAGATTGATGGCTCTCGCACTCGGCAGTATGGTGGCACCGGACTGGGGCTGGCAATCTCCCAAAAACTTGTGGAAGCAATGGGCGGCGATGTGCGCTTTTACAGCATGGGTGAAGGGCTGGGATCAACCGTGACGTTTACCGCTTTGCTGTATCAAGAGCCTGTGATGATTACGTCTTGAGCGCTTCAGAAGACCGTGCCATCGCTCTCAATTTGAATGGGGGCACTGCCGTTTGGTCGCCGCTCAGCCGCGATCCGCCGTCCAGCCGTCCAGGTGCCACCCTGGAGAATTTTGACCAGGGGAAGATCGGTTGCGTTGAGGTTTAGTTGCTGACGGATCGTTTCGGCAATGCGATCGAGCAAAATAACGGTCAAGGCGCGCCACTCGACGATTACCTCTGAGCTTGGTAAATGTGCCTGCTGTAAGACGATCGGGTCTTTGATTTGCAGCAGCCCCAGATCAACGCACAAGCCACCATTGCGGTATTCTGGCAAACCCGTGAGCCTATCTAACCCGATAATGTCTAAACCGACCGTTTGTAGTGGTTCTAGAAGCGAGTAGGTCAGCCATTGGGAAAGTTTGTGAAACGGCACCAGTTGTGAGTAAGGGCGATCGTTCGGTAACGCCGAATGAACCCAAACGTCACCGAGATTGTCCCCTGCAATGGTAAGTCTTCCAGACCAGATACCACCCAAACCGAACAGTACTGCACTCAGAACGGTGCTAGCTTCTAACTGTCCATGCCGCGTTTGACCCAGCAAATAGTTGATTAAGGAACCAGAACGGGGACTTGGGGAGCCAAAGACCGTGGGGTGCTGCTGGAGCGCCTCTCCTAACCGTTGCAGCAGTTTTAGCCGCCCCTGCACACCGACTAGCGGGTTTTCTGTACTGACTTGAAACGCGTTTCTTAAAGCATCTTCGGTCAGCGTTTGTAGCCCGATCGCGTCTGCCTGCAATGGTTGGTTGGGATCGCTGGAAAAGATGCCCTGACAGAAGGCATGAAAACTGGCGATCGCC
>JACMKO010000524.1 GCA_014380065.1 Leptolyngbya sp. ES-bin-22
AATAAAACCGTTTCTGCCTCTCTCTACTCAGCCACGTAGAGCAATTCCAGAGAGCTTTAAGGAAAGTTATACCAATCTAAAGCATGACGGCTACAGATCCAATCGCTGGGTAGGGGCAAGGCAATGCCTTGCCCCTACAAGATGTGTCGTCTTTTCAATTCAAATTGGTATGACATGTAACGCCCCGACTAACTGGTTAAGGATGATAGCTCTTCGGTAGAACCAGACGTACTGTTCGGCTAGTGTACAGTCGCCTCGGCGCTTTCAACAAGCTTCATACGTCGTCAAGTGCTCCGCAAAAGAATACAGCCGATCGGGGTTGAGGTAGAATCGTCCCATTGGGCGAATGATTCTGTGTCACTCTAACCGAATTTCATGCTGCACTTTATTTTGACCTGGCTGGCAACGGCTCTATCGCTGGTGATTACTGCCCACTTTGTACCAGGCTTTAAGATTGATACGTTCACTGCCGCACTGATTGGGGCGGTTATTCTGGGTGTGGTCAATGCGATCGTCCGACCCATCTTGACGCTTCTTACGCTACCGTTGACGATTGTCACCCTGGGCTTATTTTTATTTGTGGTGAATGCCTTTACGTTTTGGCTCGTGGCAAAGATTACCCCAGGCTTTCACATTGAAGGGCTTCTAACAGCACTGATTGGGGCGATCGTCCTGACGATTGTTTCTACTATCGTTTCCTGGCTGGTGAGAATTATTGACCCAATGGCATGAACTACCGACTGCGTTTGTTTGGACGGCAGGGTTGGGTGAGTATGGCGCGATCGCTCGGTTGGGGACTTGTCTCCAGCGCGATCGCAGCGATGCCCGCTACTGCTGCTGACCGTATCACCACCTTCTTTGGACCGCTCCAGTTTTCACTCTCAGTCGAGTCGCTGGAGCTTTACGCCACACAGGGCAAAATCACCGATGAGTTGGCGTTCTATACGAAGCGTGCGAGTCCGCAGCAGTTAGCTCAATTGCGATCGCTGCTCCAGCAACGGGTGCCTGTCAACCCGATTTTGATCTCTCAGCTCACCTATGCCCCATTGGGAGAAGCCATTCTGCAACAGTTGGGGACGATCGTCCAGACAGAGGTAGGGCAGAACGGCTTTTATGCCTTGCGTGCTGCCTTTCTCTTGGCAGCAGCCGATCCCACAGGCTTGACAGTCGTGAATGTGCTGCGTCACTATCCCACTCGCAGTGTGCGTCTTGATCTGGAACCTGGCTTTGCCCTTGCCAAAGAGTTCGCGAATAGCGCGAAGGAGCGGGATCGCGCGATCGCGGCTGTCCAGAAAACTGCGATCGCAGAAGCATCGGCACACTCCACCGTCAACTTTGCTCAGCAACCCGATCTGAAGCAGCCAGGTTTATTCCGCTGGCAGCGACAAACATTTCAGTTGACTGATCAAGCGCGTACTGTGCCTGTCGATCTCTATCGACCAGAACGAAACGCCGAGGACAAGACACCGATTCCTGTTGTTGTCTTGCTGCATGGCGCGGCATCAGACCGGAACACCTTTGCCTATGTGGCAGTGCATCTGGCATCGCACGGGTTTGCAGTCGCAGTGCCAGAAAGCCCCGGCAATAGCAGTCAGCGCTTCCAGCAATTTCTGGCTGGACGGGCGGCACTACCGGATATAGCAGAGTTAGTGCAGCAGCCGCTTGATGTGAAACGCTTGCTGGACGAACTTCAGCGACGATCACGCACAGATTCTACCCTCCAGACGCTCAATCTCCAGCAGGTTGGCGTGATGGGGCATTCTCAGGGTGGTTATGCAGCGTTGACGTTGGCGGGCGCACCGCTGAATGTGGCACAACTGCGTCAGGATTGTCAGACTGGGCGATCGTTCAACGTTGCCCTCTTAGTTCAATGTCAGGCATTGACCTTGCCGCCCATCGCCGAGAGTTTGCAGGATAGCCGGATCAAGGCAGTGTTGGCAATTAGCCCCGTGACAAGCAGCCTGTTGGGTCGCGCTGGGTTGAGCCAACTTCAAGTCCCAGTCATGCTGGTTTCGAGCAGCGACGATACGGTAACGCCTGCCGTGTCGGAACAGATCCGCCCCTTCACCTGGCTAACGACACCTGATCGCTACCTCGCGTTGATCACGCATGGCACTCATTTTTCACCGTTGGGCGGCGTACCCAACGATCCGGGCGCACTGAACATTCCTTCAAGCCTGACAGGTCCCAATCCTGCGATCGCTCGTGCGTATGTTGATGCGTTGAGTCTGGCGTTTTTTCAAACCCATATCGCTCAGCAGCCAACGTATCGCCCGTATCTCAGCGCTGCCTACGCCAACTATTTGAGCCAGAAGCCATTGCCGCTTAGCCTGGTGCAATCGGGTCAAGGCTTAGAAGCCCTCGATCGCCGTCCAGATGGGCAATAAGCCCCACAGGGAGTGCAGCATTGGCACCATCATGACCAAACGGGAGCGCTGAGACGATGGGAATGCCCAGATCGCCCAAGCGATCGCGCAACACTTCCTCGACGGTAAAGCTAGGAATGTTGACAGGCGGATCGCACTGACTGAAGCGACCGATCGCGACACCTTTCACCTGCTTGAACGCGCCGCAGAGTCGCCATTGGGTCAACATGCGATCGATGCGATAGGGCGCTTCTCCCACATCTTCCAATGCCAGAATCGTGTCTGCAAAATCAGGCTGCACGGGCGTTCCCAAAAGATTGGTTGCCACGGTGAGATTGACGGGCAGCAGGACTCCCGAAGCCTGTCCACCGCCCCAACCTGTGCCTTGCAATGGGGACAGCGATCGACCCTCCACCCAATCAAACAGCCGTTGCACTGACCACTCCGGTTCTGCTGCCAGCGTCGTTAGCAGCGGCGCATGAACGCCCGAAATGCCTTGCTGACTTAAACTCAGCAGCAGACTCGTAATATCCGAAAAGCCGATCAGCCATTTGGGATCATGCCCTATCCAAGACCAGTCTTCGAGCAATCGCGCACCGCCATAGCCACCTCGCGCACAGAGAATGCCGCGACAGGCTGGGTCATTGAGCGCGGTGAGCAACTGCTTGCGTCGATCGCTATCCGTACCTGCCAGATAGCCCCAGCGATCGTCATACCCAGGAGTGAGTTCCACCCGATAGCCACGCGAT
>JACMKO010000525.1 GCA_014380065.1 Leptolyngbya sp. ES-bin-22
ACCATTTGGTTGCTGTCGGATTGCTGCCGCCAGGGTCTGACCTTCAATCATCGAACGTTGGTGATCTAAAAGCACAGCATCAACCTGCTCACCAGACCGTAAGTGATTCAGGACTTCGAGACTGGAAGCGGCAGTATGCACCTGTACCCCCCATGCCTGAGCTTGGAGCACTAGATTCTGCCGACTAATGGGGTTGCTATCTAAAATGAGTAGCTGTTTGCCAGCCAGATGAGTGCTTGAAGGAACCGTTGATTGCTCTTGTACCACTGCTTGCACGACGATCGAGAAAAAGAACGTAGACCCTTGCCCAACATCACTATCGACCCAAATTCTGCCACCCATGAGTTCGCACAGGCGCTGACTGATGACCAGCCCCAGCCCAGTACCACCGTGGGTACGGCTGATGGATGAATCGACCTGACTAAACGGTTGAAACAGGCGATCGAGGCGATCGGATTCAATGCCTGTGCCTGTGTCTTGCACCGCAAACCGGATGGCGTAGGTTGAGGCATCGGGATCGGCTGGGTTGGGAGCGCGCTCCAGTTTGCGAGCCAGCACTGAAAGGCTCACCGATCCTGTGCTGGTGAACTTAATGGCGTTGCCGACCAGATTCACCAACACCTGACGTAAGCGGGTGCTGTCGCCAGAGATCGCCTCTGGTGTCAGTGGATCAATAAAATAGGCAATTTCGAGTCCCTTGGCGATGGCTTGCGGTGTCAGCAGATCCAGCGTTTCTTCAATACAGGTGCGAAGCGTGAAGGGATGCCGCTCTAATTCCAGCTTGCCAGACTCAATTTTAGAAAAGTCCAGGACATCATTGATGACTGTCAGCAGAGCATCGCCACTGGTGCGAACCGTTTCGACAAAATCTCGCTGCTGAGGATCAAGCGTCGTATCCAGTAAAAGCCCTGTCATCCCAATGACGGCATTCATCGGCGTGCGAATTTCGTGGCTCATGGTGGCTAAAAAGTCGCTCTTCGCCTGATTCGCACGATCGGCTGTACGGTTAGCCTGCTCCAGCGCAAAATTTTGTTCTATTAGTTTCTTCCGGTGCTGAATTTCTTGTTCTAGCAGGCGAGCCTGTTCCAGGGCGATGCCAACTTGCAGCGCGATCGCCTCCAACAGTTCCACTTCGTCGGTTGTCCAATTGCGGCGTGAAGCAGAGTGATGCAGGGCAATGATACCGTTTGCGTGCCCCTGGTAAGAGGTGCGGACTGCCAGTATCGACTTCAGCGCAACTTCCCAGGACATGATTTCTTGACGCTGCGCCAGAGCAGTTTGCAATGGATCAGCCTGGACGTTTGACAAGGCGATCGCCTGATCTTGGCTCAACAGTTTTTCGATATAGGGATTTCCCACCACCGATATGTCGAGCGCCGAGGGGTCAGGCAGGACGCAACGACCGTTTCCTCGGTACTCCGTCATCATGGGAATCTGGGGAGTCGGCGTATCAATGTAGGTATGAATGACACACCGATCAACGTGGAATGCCTTGCCGATCTGAGTAGCGGTCGTCTGAAAAATTTGCTCAGCATCCAGGCTTTGACGAATCTGCTCCGTAATGTGTTTCAGCAGTGCAGCCCGTTCTATCTGCCGCTCCAGTGCCTTGGCTACGTGCTGTCGCTCGATTTCGCCGCCACTCCACTGTGCCATCAGCTTCAAAAGCTCTTGATCCACTGCTTTAAACGATCGTTGAGCCGGATGACGGTTACAGAAGCAGAGTACGCCGTAGACTTCATTCTCAACCATTACCCTCATGCCAGCATAGCTTTCCATCTGAAAGCCCTTATAGCCTGAATGGTGGCACCACTCAGACTGGCTGGCAAATTGAATATAGATGGGTTCTGCCACTTTCAGCGCTTCTAAGCAATACGTCTGTTTTACATCAAAGATTGCACCTGGAAAGACGGAGGCGTCTGGCGTTTGAACTGTTATCACTTCATAACGGTTGCCTTCTATTTTTGCTAAGAAGCCAAAATCGAGCTTGAACTGTTGACAACCCAGGGCTAAGAGCTGCTGAAGCCGTTGCTCAAAGCTCAATTCAGGCGTTGTTGTAATATCGTGCAGAGTACGCAGGGCAGTTTCACTCGCCAGCAGCTCTTGCTCTGCCTGACGGCGGGTGGTGATATCAACAGCGACCCCTCCAATTAAACAGTGCTGAG
>JACMKO010000526.1 GCA_014380065.1 Leptolyngbya sp. ES-bin-22
AGCCAAAATATCTCTTAGTCCAGCTATTTTTCGCCATTCAATTTCAGGATTGCGATCGCGCACATCAACGGGAATATTTTTTACAGCCTCTCCAATCATTTGGAGGTTCCGAATCACAGCATTAAACGTGCGATCGTCTGCTATAAATTGCCCAAACTCCATACCCTCGGTGTAGCGCAATACTTTCTCACAAGAAACTAGAATATCAGCCAAGTAAAGTTGAAGATCACGCGACATGAATCGCCTCTTGTTCTACCAAGGCTCGAACTTGAGGCTTGAGCGCTTTCCAACTGACTAGATCTACTTTGCTTCCCAAATGATCCTCCAGGTAAAATTTCACCTCCAGATAACGGTCGAAGGTGATTGGAGGTTCAAACTCAACCAAGATGTCAACATCACTGACAGATGTTGCTTCATCTCGCGCTACAGAACCAAACAACGCTAACGATCGCACACCTAACTCTTTCAACGTCGTCTGATGCTGCTTTAGCATTGAAAGGATTTCGTCGCGCTGCATAGGAAGCCTCTCAGTTTGGGCAAAGATACTGCCATTCTGCCATGCTTGTTTTGTCTCATCACTGCTAAGAGACTGGGAAGAACCACACAACTCGCTACGATCGCGCCGCTTGCTGATAGAGTGCAATGCTCAGCGATGCCGCTGCTGCAAATGCTGCTGCTGTCCGAAGGTGGTTCCAAGCTGTCCAGCTAGTAAGGTAGTTAGCCCATAGATTCGCGCCATCGGTACTGCTTGGCTCGACCTTAGCCAACGCCTCGTTTAAAGGCACATTGAAGACGATCGTGACCAGCACTGTGCCGACTAGATAAAGCAGACTGCCGAGGAGCAGATAGACAGCACCAGGTTGATGCCACGCTGACAGTGAGGCGATCGCCACAAGGGTGCAAGCCACTGCTGTGCCGAGAAATGCCGTCATAAACAACGGATTGATTACGGTGATATTGATCGCTTGCATGGCGGCAATGCCCTGCGGCGGCTGGAGTCGAGCAAGGGCATTCATCACGAAGGACGAGAAGGCGAAGAAGACACCAGCTACTAGCCCGCAACCCAGCGCCGCGACAAGCTTCAAGCTGAAAAACAAGTAGTCAACTGTTGTCATAAAGCCTCTCGTACGCGGTTCAGCCTTGCCCCTGACTTGGTGTAGACAGTCTCTCACACTTAACCGAGCTTTTTCCCGAAGATCGAACGTACGAGCATTGTCTAGACTGCTTCCCGCAGATGTTTCTGAAAAAACTGCGTCAGTTCATGCCAAGAGTCTTCTGCTGCCAAGCGATTGTAGGAGGAACGCTCGTGGCAGAAAAAACCGTGATTGGCATCAGAGTAAAGCTTCAACGTATACTCCTTGTTAAGTGCTTTCAATCGAGATTCGATTTGTTGAATGCGATCGCCTGAAATAAATGGGTCAGCACCGCCAAAAAACAAATAAATGGGCACTGAAATCTCAGTTATGGCATCAATCCACTCATCCAAAACCATGCCATAAAAAGAGGCTGTTGCCGCAATTTCACCCGACAGTTTACAAGCAGTGAAAAAGCTCAACCCTCCACCCAAACAGAAGCCAGTGACACCAACTTTATCTGGATGTACATCAGGTCGTGATTTAACATACGTCAAGGCTGCCCGCAGATCGTTCTCCATTGGTTCACCGAAATCGAGACAATACATCATCGCCATTGCTTTCTCTACGTCGTCGTAGCCGAACTTAGTAGGCGGCAACTCTCGGTAATACAGATCTGGTGTAAGAACGACGTAGCCTTCACCAGCAATGCGAGCTGCTACATCCTGGATGTGGGATGTTAAACCAAATGCCTCCATCAGCAGGAGAATGGCTGGCTTGCGGACAGCATTACCATCGGTATATAAGAAGGCAGGCATTTGCCCATCAGGCGTGGAAATAAGTACCTGTTCCACTTGGAGTTCTTCGACAGCTTTCATCGCAAACCTCTACTAGAACCGACAGTCAATGGTTGGTAATTACTATAAAATCTCTAGGCTATTGCCACAGCTTGCTAAGTAAGCGGACGCAATGAAACTGAACATGCTTGAGGCTGAAAGCTAAGGGCTGAGAGCTTTGTGAGCGCGTCAGTTTCATTGAATGTTCTATTGAACTTTAAGCGATCGCGTTTGGCTCCATGTATATGAGTTCCCAAATGTGACCATCTAAATCCTGAAACCCATGTGCATACATAAAACCGTGGTCTTGTGGCTGGTTGTAGGTGCTTCCACCAGCGGCGACTGCCTTGTGAACCATCGTATCGACTGCTTCTCGGCTCTCAGAAGACAAACACACAAGCACTTCGGTGCTTTTCGTGGCATCACAAATTGCTTTGGGCGTAAAGGTCTTGAACCTGTCTTCAGTCAGGAGCATGACGAAGATGTCCTCGCTCACAATCATGCAGGTAGTCGTCTCGTCGGTGAACTGAGGATTAAAGCTGAAGCCAAGTTTGGTGAAAAACTCAATGGATTGATTGAGCTTTTTGACGGGTAGGTTCACGAAAATTTTAGTAGCCATGTTTTCTTCTCTTGAAGGATCGCATAGCATTACCGCCACATTTTATTTCACCAGTCTAGCGACTTGAGTACAAACATTGACGATCAACCTGCCACCCTTTCCTATCAAACGCATCATTTTAAACGAACAAACGTAATGCCAACCAATCGCTCATCAGTTCAAAGACCGTCCTTAAGATACAAGTCTTGATTGAGTTGACGTTTCGTTAACACGCAGCTCAAAGCCAGAAGTAGCTCACAGTGTGATGGATTACGGAGTAAGTTTTTATAGAAACCGATTTCTTCCTTAAAGAGGATGGACGTAACGCTGGAGCGCCTCTTAAAAACAGCTAGAAAGAGTTTTATAGTTATTAGCTAGGCTATATGCTGATCCAACAGATCAGAGCCTTGCCGTTAGATCAGGGGGGACAACTTCCAGCGATCGCTCTCACTGCCATGCCGGAGCGCTCAACCAGCAGTCAGTCCTGAAAGCGGGGTTTCAACAGCATCTCGCCAAACCCATTGAGCCAGATGAACTCATCAAAGCAGTGGCAACGTTGCTTGAAAATAGAACGTAGGGACGTTACATGTAACGTCCCTACGGAGCGCCGCCCGCATCTTTGAAACACAACCTTCTTTCTGCTATCTCGATCGTCTGCTACGGATTTACAGGAGTCGTGGGAACGACGACCGAACCTGAACCTGGCGATGGGCTAGGAGACGGTGTGGGTGTGGGCGATGGCAATGGTACTGGAGACGGTGATGGTGTGGGTGCGGGTATGGGCGTAGTAGGAGACGGTAGCGGTGCTGGAGAAGGTGTGGGAGACGGTGTGGGAGACGGTGTGGAAGACGGTGTGGGTGTAGGCGACGGTGATGGTGTGGGTGTGGGAGAAGGTGTAGGTGTAGGAGACGGTAGCGGGAAGGGAGAAGGTGTAGGTGTGGGTGTGGGAGAAGGTGTGGGCGTGGGAGAAGGTGTGGGTACTGTAGGCGTTCCAGGTTCCGCAGGTGCAGGCGGATTTATAGGCGTTTGAGCATCAACAAACACAACGTAAGGTGATGGGATCACAGGCAGTTGCCCAGCATCCACTAATGCTTGATAAACGAAAGCAGCGACTTCAGCACGAGTGGCTGGACGAGTCGGATTTAAATCTTTGACGCGAGGGTAATTGACAACAAGCCGTCGTTCGGTCGCCGCCGCGATCGCGCCACTCGCCCAACTAGGAATCTGCGCTGCATCCTGATAGAAGGACAAGGCATCTGTGGTTGTGCTACTGAGCTTTAACCCGCTGGCGAGTGAGACTAGCGCTTCCGTTCGGGGAATCTGCTGGTTGGGCTTAAACGTGCTGTCTGGGTAGCCCGACATAAAGCCTTTTTGATACGCCGTTTGAATTGCCGCAGCACCCCAGAAATTAGCTTGAATATCCTTGAAGGCGATGCTGGCACGTTCAGAGGGCAAAGACGCAAAGGCTTTGCTCACGATCGCCGCAAACTGCACCCGCGTGACTGGCTCATCTGGTCGAAAGGTACCATCTTCAAATCCGCTAATAATTTTTTGGGCAGACAGCGCATCAATATAGTTTTTAGCCCAATTCGACTGGGTATCAACAAATGCCGTCAGCTTAATGCTAGGGGGTACGGTCTCGCTAGTGAGGTAAACAAAGCCCAACGCTTTGCCGTTTTCGGTACGCTTTGTCAGCCGCCAATTGGGACTGAGGTTAATTTTGGCAAAGGCTCCGGCGGGCGGGAGACCGTTGGTTCTGCCAATTTCGATCGGTGGCGCATCGCGGTTCGTCAGGTCAACCGCAAACAGCACTAAATCATTATCCCGTCTGAGCATACTGAGCTGTAAAAGCAAGCCAAATTCTCGGTCAGCTAACCGAACCGAGTACCCGTTGCTATCAGTGCTACGTCCGCAAATGCGCGTGAAGTCAAAGGACAACAGCAGTGGATCGATAATCGTTGGGTTAGAGCCACTTTCACTCCAGCAAAGGCGCTCATCAGAAATTTGCTCCAGGATCAAAAGTTGGTAAGCACCCGTGCTGTAAGGAGATGCCACAACAGCAAATTTGCTAGGGTCAACTTCTGTTTGTCCAAAGACTACCGCGATCGCAGGTTGAGTCGGCTGCAAGAGGCTAAGTGAGGTGATGCCTAAAGCCGCGCCTAGTGCCGCGAGGCGGAGTCGTGTTAACGCTGCCATGTTTGTAAACCTATTGACGTAAGATGAGGCACGAACGGTTCGATCGCTTAACAGCATATCAATGGATCGAACTGCACGGATGCTGCTTTCACTTGACGTAACCAACCGTCAATAGTGCCATACTCAGCGGAAATTGCACCGGGCAATCCTCACAAGCTTATGCCGCAGGTTTTGCGTCGCTTTGATGAGGCATGATGACGACTTGATCAATGCGATAGCCATCCATGCCGATAATTTCAAAAGCAAAATGATTCCATGTAAACGATTCGGAAACGGTGGGAATATGCCCTAGTTGGTGCAGAATAAAACCGCCGATCGTTTGATATTCAACGCCTTCTCCTAACGGTAACCGTTTGAAATGAAAGAGTTCTTTAAACTCCTCGATCGGCAGCATACCATCCACTAACCATGATCCATCGTCACGCCTCACTGCCTGTGGCTCAGATGGTTCGTTCCCGGTGTGAATATCCCCGACGATCGCTTCTAAAAGATCATTGAGCGTCACCAAGCCTTGAGTTGACCCATATTCATCGACCACGACAGCAATATGACTCCCAGATGTCTTAAATAATTCCAGAGCGTTGAATGCCCGAATGCTCTCTGGAATATAGAGCGATGGCGTGAGCAATGCTCTCAGATCCGTCACCGACAGCGGTTTGGCAAGACTGGCAGCCAGGAATTCTTTAGCTCTCAAAAAACCAATGGGATGATCGACGCTTTCCTGACAGACGAGAAAGTTGGAATGGACACTCGCGATCACTTGCTGTTGTAGGGTTGCGATCACATCTTCCAGATCCAACCACACAATATCCAGACGAGGGGTCATGAGCGCACTCACCCGTTGCTCACCCAGCCGAAAAACGCGCTCTACAACATCTTCCTGCGCCGCTTGCAAAAGTCCAGCTTCACGTGTAGCAGAGACAAGCATTTGCAGTTCTGCGGGCGAGTGAATGAGCTCTTCGCCATTGCCTGTTTCTAACCCAAGCAAGCTGAGCACCCAATTGCCTAAACTGTTGAGGGCGTAAACAGCCGGACGAAAAAGACTCAGGTACAGTTCAAGCAGTTGAATGACAAATAGTGCAGTCTCTTCGGGTCGTTGCAGTGCCAGACTTTTGGGCGCTAGCTCTCCCAGCACAATGTGTAGCGCCGTAATGATCGTAAACGCGATGAGCACACCTAGAGTATGCGCACCCAGCAAAGCGAGATTGCCCGGTAGGATACGTTCTAAGACAGGTTCAATAAGAGCGGCGATCGCAGGTTCTCCCAGCCATCCCAATCCCAGCGACGACATTGTAACTCCAAGTTGGGTTGCTGCCAAATACGCATCTAAATGATTTACCGCCCGCTGTAACACTCTGGCGCGTGCGCGTCCCTCAACCACCAACTGCTCAACGCGGCTCCGACGTACCGCGACCAGTGCAAACTCTGCCGCCACAAAAAAGCCGTTGGCAAAGACCAAGATGACGACTGCTAGTAACTTACTCGCAATTAGCAAGCCAGAAGACCCTGCCATAGCTCACCCAACCAAAGACTAGCGACCCTAAAACAGTAGTGATGGAAGCGGTGAAATTGCAAGCGGTAGAATGTTGGGCAGCTACTTGAGTTAACCCGTTAAATTTGTTGTTTAACCTCATTTAATATCAGAAGATCTTATCTAAGGAATGCTGCTTGATGGTTGAATAAGCAGGTTTAGCATCCTGTCGCTTGTTTGTTACAGAATTACCATCTACCGCCTTGAAGCAAAGATTAAGGCATGTTAGAGAGGTGATTGTGAATGGTGTCAGCCACGATCGACCCAAAGTGCTGTCATTAGTGACTGAGGTTAAGGAATAATTATTGTCTGAAACTTAAAACATAAATTTTTCCAAGAAGTTCCCCGACTGATGCTATGACCTGATGTAGTGATTTGCTGTCGTGCTTACACACAGTCCTGCATCCGGAGTTGCCCCCATGCCTTTTTTCTCCAAACGAATTGCGATCGGGTTCGTTGGCTTATCGATCGGTCTATCCTCTTCTCTGCTTGTCGAAAACACTCAGGCTCAGGTACCTCCTTCTGGCACCTTTACTGCCACCCAAGCCTGCCCAGCCACTCAAGCCATTAGGGGCGGCAATCCTGGCGGCATTAAGCTTACAGTGGGCACCCCCTATACCGCTGTTGGCTTTAACAGCCTTCAACAAAAGTTTGTGCTGCTAGAAGTGCCCGGAGCGACACCCGCTCGACGCTGGGTAAGTGCAACTTGCGGCGAGTTTCAAGCTAGCGATGGCAGCACTGTAACGCCAACGCCGTCGCCTGATGCCTCGCCTGACTCGTCGCCCACGCCAGAACCCAGTAGCCCCAATTCATCCCTGCTACCGTTCTTTGATACAGAAAACAATCCAGTCTCAGTAGACTTTCCCAGAAGCGCACAGAAAGACATTTCACCACGTCCACCGGAGCTAGAAGAGTTCGATCGCAAAGTGCTGGCACTCTGTGGACCGGGGTTTGATGCCCCCGTGAGTAACGTCAAGTTCCGGCAGTTGATGACGTTTTACCCAGATATTGTTCGTAAGCTAAAGCAGGCAACGGGTGGTGAGCTGAAGCCCAGCCGCAGTGCCGACAGCCAGTTTTTAGATGATTTGACTGCCATCTGGTTTGAGCAGAGGGGCTTTAAGCACATTTTCTGTGGTGAGCAGGATGGCAAGAGCATCGGTGGGCTACATTTTGTGGGTCGCTACCTGGAGTTTCAGCAGAATGGCATTGGTGGGCGCATTCTTCGCACCGGAAATGGCAAAAAAGCAACGCAAGAAGTCGTCGATGGCGAAATTTATACGTTTGGAGTTGCGATCGTACAAAACGGTCGAGTGATTGCAGACAATCCCATCAAAGGGTATCCCTACACGCTCAATGCTCAGGAAACATTGCTGGAAGGTACGCGCGGCTTCAAGCTGTTTAAGTCTGACTCGAAAGAATCCAAGGGTTGTCTGCTAACGATCGCTGTACCGGGTACCAAACCGTATCAAGCTGTTTTTGTCAAAAAAGCGGGTGCCATTCGCACGTTTTATCCCGATGCCACGCCCGACACCAACCGTAATCAAGCGTGTGACCAACCCACTCGGTAAACAGCCATGCGAAAAAAAGAGACGAATGGCGCGATCGCAGTCCGTGCGATCGCAGGCTCCTATGTTGTCCTGCTGGGCATCGATTTAGCCGAGTCGAGTAGTGCAGGTGTGCTGGGCTTTGCGATCGAGCGCATCGACCACACCGAAGACGAGCGCTATTGGCTCAAGGGCTTCCGCACCTTTGAGGAAACCGATCCCAGCTTGCCGCCTGGGAGCCTTGTTTCGTCTCTAGAGCATCCCATTCAAGCATTCTTGTGGAGCGATTTCACCGCTAAGCCCAATCACAATTACACGTATCGCATCGTCGCGCTGCGTGGCAAACCCAGGAAACTAGAGCAAAGCGAAACGGTCGAAGTCAATCTTGCGACCGAGGATGAGTCTGTCGGCATCCACACGGTGTACTTCAATCGCGGTGTAGCGGGTTCACAGGCATACGCCCGCAAGTTCAAAAACCTGTCGCCCGACAAAGTGCCCAACAATCGCGCCTGGGAGTGGCTGTCTCGCGGTCTGGTAGAAGCATTGCTAGCGTTTATCAAACAGGCGAAGGGTAGCCAGTATGAACTGCGGGCAGCGCTGTATGAGTTTCAGTATCTACCCGTATTGGAAGCGTTTGGTGCGGCACAGCAAACGGGAGCCACGGTCAAAATCATTGTTGATGCCAAGCCGAATAGTCAGAACTATCCCAATCAGGCAAACCAGACGGCGATCGCCGAAGCTAACATCAAAGCCCTCACCCTTCCTCGCGAAGCCAACCCCAGCTACATCGCCCACAGTAAGTTCATCCTCTTGCTCAAAGACGGCAAGCCTCTTCAAGTCTGGACTGGTTCCACCAACATCACCGATGGCGGCATTTTCGGGCATTCCAATGTGGGACACATCCTACGCGATGCTGCGGTTGCTGCCCATTACCTTGCTTACTGGGAGCAGCTCAGCCAAGATCCCACTGCTGCCAAGCTGCGTCCCTGGAATGATCAGCAAACACCTGTTCCAGACGGGTTGCCACCAACGGGAACGACTACAATCTTCAGTCCCCGTCGATCGCTGGAAGCACTGGAATGGTATGCCGATCGCATGGAAGCCGCGAATACGGCAGTGTTCCTCACGGCTGCTTTCGGCGTGAATGATCTGTTAGCAGACGTGTTGGCAAAAGATAAAGACTATTTGCGCTATGTCTTGCTCGAAAAAGAAGACGGCAACGTCGAAAGCTTGCGCCGCGACCCAGATAATCGGATTGCTGCCGGAGCCGCTGCTAAAGGCAGTACGTTCGATCGCTTCCTCAAAGAAAAAACCACTGGACTCAACACCCACGTCAAGTACATTCACACCAAATATATGTTGATCGATCCTCTGAGTGATGACCCGATCGTCATTACGGGTTCCGCCAACTTCAGCAATGCCTCGACCAAAAACAACGACGAGAATATGCTGGTCATTCGGGGCGATCGACGTGTGGCTGATATCTACCTGGGTGAGTTCATGCGACTCTTCATCCACTACTACGCCCGCTATGTCGCCACTGCTCAAACGGCAGAACCCGACGACGCGCGATCGTTCCACCTCAAACCCAACGATTCCTGGCTCAAAGGCTACTACAAAGTCGGTTCACCTAAACAAAAAGAGCGCCTGTATTTTGCGGGTTGAAACGTTTGAGCAAATGCATCAGTCAACTCTGACTTCATCGCTCATCAAAACCCATCACGTGAGTCCTGCCTTGCAGTGAATCGAGCAGCGCTTTTTCTGCCAGTTCATCCAGTAACGAACTCTGTGGTTGAGCTAACTGATACTGCCAGTTCAACTCGTCTTCAAGATCGTTCATTAATTGTTCAGCAAGCTCATCTTGCAAATAATCAGGCAAGTTTTGTGCTTTCTTAAAGGCTTCTGTGAGTAGATTAGTCATAGGTTAACGATGCTTTAGAGGCGACTTCTCACCAAACTAGCATTCTGGCTCATTGGCTCGTTGAAAGTCTTGTGCCTTCGCTTACAGTCCTGACAGCGGACACGTTGCTTGCCACAAGGAGTGCGTCCAGAACTGATACTCTACGCTGCATGACACTTGGGACGAGCCACGC
>JACMKO010000527.1 GCA_014380065.1 Leptolyngbya sp. ES-bin-22
AACTCGAGCGCAAGGAGTGCCAATTCTTACAACAGGATATTTCAGGATTGATAACGCTCCGAAGTGCGATTCTCAAAGTAGTGAATGAGCGATCCCCGCGAAAGGTGTGGCATCTGTTTTACGCAGCTTGTAAGGCGCTCAACATCTACGGAAAATCAATTCCCGTCCCGCGTGATGAGTCTCTCTTTGGCGACGACCTGCACTACGAATACCGTGGCACCAAGATTGAAGCTGCTCCCTGGCCCGATTTCTTGCTAGAAGCTCGCGATCGCATTCAAGCCTTGAGCGGATATCAGTTCAATTTTGCTGTTGGGAATCGCTACCGAACTGGCAAAGACTCGATTGGCTGGCACTCCGATGATTTCCCTCAGATTGGTAAAAGACCCGCGATCGCTTCTTTAAGCTTGGGCAGTACTCGCAAATTCAAGCTGCGGCACAAGGAGAGCGGTGAAACGGTGGACTACCAGCTAGAGAGCGGATCTTTGTTGATCATGCTCCCTGGTTGCCAAGCAGACTGGGTTCACGCGGTGCCAAAAACCGCTCGTCCGGTTGGCGAACGAATCAACTGGACGTTTAGACCCCATGTAGAGGCAATTGATTATGGCGAGCAAAACTGACGAGCTTCCTCACTCTCTCTAGGAACTCACTTTAGATAGCACCACAAATAAATTCAGGAGTCAAGACCATCATGACGAAGAAAATTGTTTTCATCACAGGCGCAAATAAAGGAATTGGGTATGAGGTGGCGCGACAACTAGCAGCCCAAGAGTTCATTGTCCTACTAGGAGCGCGCGATCCTCAGCGTGGGACAGCAGCGGCACAAAAACTCATTGCTCTGGGGGAAGTTCACTTCGTACCGATCGATGTTGCCGATGAGCAGTCGATCGCCGCTGCGGCTGAAATGGTCTCCAAACAATGGGGAAAAGTCGATGTACTCGTTAACAATGCGGGGATCTGCCCAGAGTTGTCTGCAAACATTCGACCCGCCGCGTTGGAGCTGACCATGTTGAAGGAGACCTTTGAGACGAATTTATTTGGGGCAGTTGCTGTCATTCATCATTTTTTACCACTGTTGAAACAGTCGGAAACCGCTCAGATTATCAACGTTTCATCGACACTTGGTTCATCAGCGTCGATGGTCGATCCCAATAATATGTACTATGGTGCCAATCTGCTGGCGTATAACGCTTCTAAAAGTGCTCTCAATGCTGTCTCTGTTGCTTTTGCTAAAGATCTAGCGTCCGAGCAGATCCGCGTCAATTCAATCACTCCGGGTTGGGTGAAGACAGATCTGGGCACCGACGCAGCATACCTGACGGTCGAACAAGGAGCGGCAATTATCGTGAAGTTGGCAACGATGGAAAATCTGCCTACTGGTAAATTCCTTGATGATAATGGCGAGGTTCCGTGGTAAGTAAGTGCCTAAATGAGGGAAATCATCGATCGCTTCTTTAAGCCTAGGTAGCACTCGCAAATTCAAGCTGCGGCATAAGGGCAGCGGTGAAACCGTTGACTACCATTTGGAGAGTGGATCTTTGTTGACCATGCTCCCTGGCTGTCAAGACGACTGGGTTCACGCGGTTCCCAAAACCGCCCTTCCAGTTAGCGAACGAATCAACTAGACATTTAGACCCTATGTGGATGCGATCGGGAATGGCGAGCAAAACTGAGCACGATCTTCCCCACTCTCTCTAAGGGGATGTCTGGCGATTGAAATCGTGGCTATACAAACAAAACCTGCACAGGCAGGTTAAAGATCTCTTCAGTCCGCCTGCGCGGACTTTCTTCTCGCAGCCACGATTTTAATCGCTGGGCTACTGGGTTGTTCTTTCTAGGAAATCACCTAAGGCAAAAGAGGTCAATGCAGAAAATCCAAACCGTTATTGACAGTGTATTGTCAATACGCTAGTATTTAGAGATTGACAGCATGTTGTCGAAACCGCTCACAACCACTCTATCAACCTCATGCCATACCCAACCACCGCCGAACAGTTCAAATCACATAACCCAGAATTTGCCGACGATCGATTGTCCCTCCTTACGGAGATGCGCACTGACTCTCCCGTACCATTCCGACCCGCACTTCATGTTGACGCTATGTGGAAAGCGATGACCACACAGCCAACGAAACCGCTCACATTTTAGGTGACGCTATCAGCAGTTTCTCTGCACCCCTTTAACGTTATGCCTAGCAGAAAGGATGAACTTATGCATACTCACATTAGCGTTATCACACCCGCAGACTTCAATTTTGATTTCACCGTTAACAGTCACGGTTGGGAACGGCTTGAGCCTTTCTCCCTGAACCGAGAACATCAGGTTTTGACGCGAATCGAGCGCTTACCCTCGCAATTCTCGCGCCTAGAAATCACGCATGACGACAAGATCAACGTCATGGTTCACAGCGAAAATAATCTCAACCCAGAAGATCAAGACTACGTCACTGAGTTCATCAGACGCTGCTTTTCCTTCAATTGGGATATGAGCAGATGTTATGCAAAAGTCTCGGACGACGTCACCTACCGCTTCATCAAAGAGGAGCGACTGGGCAGGTTACTCCTCGCCCCCAGCATGTGGGAGAACCTGGTGAAAACGCAGTTCCTGACCAACACCCACGCCAGACATACCACGGCGATGGCTGCGAAATTTTGTACAGGGGGCGACCCCTTCGGTGAAAAGCACGTTTTTCCTACGCCCGAACAGGTGCTCGCCAAGAGCGTGGACGAATTGGAAAAGCAAACCGGCACGGGCTACCGCGCAAAGTACATTCGCAGCCTTGCAGAAGCGATCGCCTCAGGCTTCGACCCAGAATCCTTGCGGAACCCCGCGCTTAGTTATGAGGACATTTACGAGCAGGTCAGGGCGCTTCGCGGTTTTGGCGGGTACAGTGCAAGCTACGTCCTCAAACTCCTGGGACGCTTCGAGCGCATCAGCATCGACATAGTGATGCGGCGCTATTTCAAAGAGATTACCGGACAACAGAACGCTACTGATGATGATGTCAATGCCTACTATGAACGCTTCAGTGAATTTAAAGGTTTAGTCGCTTGGTGGGAAGTCTCGCGGCACGCCGATAAGAAAGGCGAACTGTCTTTTTGATTAAACATCTCGCTACGCTCC
>JACMKO010000528.1 GCA_014380065.1 Leptolyngbya sp. ES-bin-22
CGATCGACGCACCGATTAGCTCTTCACCCTTGAGGTTCGCGGCTGCCCAAGTTTCCAGTTCAGGCGACAGATGCGCCAGAGTTGTGCCACCACCAGGAACGATGCCTTCTTCAACGGCGGCTTTCGTCGCGTTGATGGCATCTTACAGGCGAAGCTTGCGATCCTTCAATTCGGTTTCGGTTGCTGCGCCCACTTTGATGACAGCAACGCCACCAGCCAACTTCGCCAAGCGCTCTTGCAGCTTTTCCTTGTCATAAGAGGACTCGGTTTCCTCGATTTGACGGCGGATTTGCTCCACGCGAGTCTTGACGGCTTTTTCGTTGCCTTCAGCGACGATCGTCGTCGTATCCTTCGTGAGGGTGATGCGACGAGCCTTGCCCAACGATTCAAGTTTGGTGGTATCCAGCTTCAGACCCGCGTCTTCCGTGATCATTTGACCACCTGTAAGGACGGCGATGTCTTCCAGCATTGCCTTACGACGATCGCCAAAGCCAGGAGCCTTGACGGCTGCGACGTTCAGCACACCGCGTAAACGGTTGACTACCAGGGTTGCCAGCGCTTCTTTCTCAATGTCTTCGGCGATGATGACAAGGGGACGACCGGAACGAGCGACCTGCTCCAGAATCGGCACAAGGTCTTGTACCAGGGTGATTTTCTTGTCGGTGATCAGGATAAATGGCTCATCAAGCACCGCTTCCATCCGCTCAGTGTCGGTAGCGAAGTAGGGGGAGATATAGCCTTTGTCGAAGCGCATCCCTTCGGTGATTTCCAGTTCGGTGGTCATGGACTTGCCTTCTTCGAGGGAAATCACGCCCTCTTTGCCCACTTTGTCCATTGCGTTGGCAATCATCTGACCAACTTCATCGTCGTTACCAGCCGAGATCGAGCCAACCTGCGCGATCGACTTAGAATCTTCGACGGGGCGAGCGTGTTCAGCAATCTTGTCTACCAGGAAAGTAGTGGCTTTGTCGATGCCGCGCTTCAGTGAAATCGCGTTTGCACCTGCTGCCACGTTCCGCAGACCTTCTTTGACGATCGCGTGTGCCAGTACGGTTGCGGTTGTGGTGCCGTCACCCGCTGCGTCGTTGGTTTTAGAAGCAGCCTGACGAATCAGCGCTACGCCTGTGTTTTCAACGTTATCTTCGAGTTCGATCTCTTTGGCGATCGTCACGCCATCGTTGACAATCTGAGGAGCGCCGAACTTCTTCTCTAGAACGACGTTGCGACCCTTGGGACCGAGAGTGACAGCCACTGCCTCAGCCAAAATATCCATGCCTCGTTCGAGAGCACGACGAGCATTTTCGTTGTAAATGATGCGCTTAGCCATAGTTTCCAGCAGTTTTAAGTGATGAGTTTCGAGTTGAAATCGAGTACTAAGGTTGAATCTCAAGCTTCAAGTTTTGGTTATCGCTGCTATGGGATAACTCAAAACTTAGAACTCCTAATTCCTAAGCAACGATTGCCAGAATGTCTTTCTCAGACAGCAGGACATATTCTTCCGTGCCGAGCTTGATGTCGGTGCCTGCATATTTGGAATAGAGCACCTTGTCGCCAATCTTCACTTCTGGCTCTTGGCGCGCACCATCGTCACTGCGCTTCCCAGGACCAACCGCGACGATTTCGCCAATCTGAGGCTTTTCTTTCGCAGCGTCAGGTAGAAGAATTCCACCAGCGGTTTTCTCCTCGGAGGCGCTTACTTTCACAAAAACACGATCACCCAGCGGCTTTACAGTAGAGACGCTCAGAGTTACGGCTGCCATACAAAATTCTCCAAACTAGCAGGTTAAGCTGAACAAAAATATTCAGTTGCGTTAGCACTTAGGGAAGAGTTAGCACTCTCACCCCTTGAGTGCTAATCTACCGAAGGTTAGAGACAATTGCAACTTTTTTATTTGTACGGGTATCCGCACTAAAGCGTGAGCGGGCTTCGTGGCGGAGGTTAGAAGGTAAAAGGTAAAAAATAGGAGAGAGGGGTCAGAAGGTGAGGTCGTAACCAAGGACGTAAGGGAGGTAAAGGGCAAAAGTAGCGGAAAGCCCATTGGATCTGCAAGAAAAGTTTTTATTTCTAGAAAACTGTTGACGGCTCATCGCTAAAGCAACTCAAAGCTCAAAACTCCGTCCTTTTGCCTTTTCCTGCACCTTATGTTCCCCACGAGTCCTTTCCTGCAAGTTAAAGCTTGCCTAAATTTGGGCAGACTGAGTGGAATCAAGCGCTGTCACGCAGTCTCCACTTGTCAGTTATGGCGATCGCCACAACGTTTAGGACATGGGGATCAAAGGGGGGGGCGTTGCCCCCAGCCAGGGGTTCCACCCCTGCACCCCGTCCTAACCTATCTGTCTATTGCTCTATGTCCCACTCGAATCGAGGGGTATGAAATTGTTTTGCCACTCTCTGCCAGACGAGTCTTACCAACGCCTTTTACCACCAACGCTGCTAGAGGGCAGTTTGCAGGCGTTGCATTTGGAGGCAACGCTTCAGGAATTGCAGCGCTATGACTTTCACGTTGAGTTGGACTGTTTGGGGCTAGAACTGGCTCAGATGTTTGAGCAACACCCCCTTCTGCCAGGCGCTGTACTAACAGAGCAGGGACGGTTTGCAGGGATGCTTTCTCGTTACCGGCTGCTGGAGTACTTAATTCGTCCACACGGCACTGATTTTTTTCTTCAGGAACCACTGCGAGTTTTATACAGCTACGCTCGCAGCGATTTGCTGATTGTGGCGAGTGCAACGCCAATTGTAGTAGCAGCTCAACAGGCATTGCGACGATCGCCTGAACTGTTAGGCGAACCGATCGTCATTCAGGTCGCTCCCCAGACTTATCATCTGTTGAATATTCACACCCTCAATACTGCCTATTGGCAGATTCGTGGAGTTGAAACGCAGGTGCGTTATGAACGGACTCAGGCGCAGATGATCCAGAGTGACAAAATGGCGAGCTTAGGGCGATTGGTCGATGGCGTTGCTCATGAAATTCTTGATCCAGTGAGTTTCATCTGGGGTAATCTCAGCCACGTTTCGGCTTACAGTGATAGCCTTTTGCATCTGCTGTCTGCTTACGAAGCGCATCTGGAAACTCCACCTGATGCTTTGGTTCAACTTCGAGACGATCTGGAAATTGATTACCTTCAGCAGGATCTACCGCGAACGATCGCAAGTATTCGTACGGGCGCGGAGCGTTTATCGAAGCTCGCTAGCAGCTTGCAAAACTTCTGCCACATTGATGAGGTTTACCCCAAACCGACCGATCTACATGAATTAATCGATGGCATTTTGCTATTGCTTAAAAGCCGCCTTACCAGCGAAATTCGGGTTGTGAAACAGTACGGGCAACTCCCACCCGTACTGTGCTTTGCGGGTCAACTGCATCAGGTGTTCATGAATATTCTGACCCATGCTGTCGAGGCATTGATTGAGCCAGCCGTGAGCCAGCAGCTAGGACACGATTTCAAACCCAGTCAGCAGCATGTCACCACGCCTCCCGTGCCCCAGCCGACGATCGCCATTACAACCGAAATTCGTACGGCGATCGTTGGCGGCAAGTCCTCTCGCTGGGTTGCCATTTGCATTGCGGATAATGGCCCTGGGTTAACATCTGAAGACCAGACACGCATTTGGGAGTCTTTCTCCGTGAAAAAACGGGCAGAAAAAGAAACCAGTCTGGCTGTGAGCTACCAAATTATCACTGCAAAACATGGCGGTAAGTTTGAGATGCGATCGCGTAGTACCGTCTCTGAGCCGTCGCCCACCATTGCTGACGTGCAGCTTCGCGGCGTTCCAGAAGCTTTTACGTCTAAGCATTCTGCGACGGGGACGGAGTTTGAGCTTTGGTTGCCTCTGGTCTAATTCACGAAAATCACAAAC
>JACMKO010000529.1 GCA_014380065.1 Leptolyngbya sp. ES-bin-22
AAACTACGTCCTCATCGATTACCCCATGCTGATTGAAGCCTCTATGTCAAGAGATCAGTTTTTGGTCATAGGGCGAACGCATACAAAAGTACATATCTCAATAAGCACCAATTCTGGCTACTTTATTGCAAATAGTCTCATCAAGCAGAGCTTATTGCGAACAAAATTGACGGCTTTAGCGTTGCGTAGGTATAGATTGTGTTACCCCTAGCGTGTTAAGAAACGTGTGCGTTTGCCCTATCTGTAGGTTTGTCACAGTTGACCATTGGGTGATTCTCTTGTAGAGACGCTCCGCGAACGCACCTTACTTGACTGTCATGAGCAGCGGCGATCGCCGTACCCAATTCTCTTGGCAGGGCGATCGCATACAATAAGACGTAAGAATTCGGGAGTCCATCATGCCGAAGCAAATTTCCTACGCCGAAGCTTGCGACAACTTTGAGCAAGTCTATGAAGCAGCACTCTCAGGGCAAGAGCCGATCGAGATTGTGCGAGAGGGGTCTGAAAGTCTCTCAATCATTCCCACAGCGGCACTGGAGAGCTTAATGGAAACCGTCTACCTCTTTCAGTCTCATGAGAACGCTGCTCGTTTGTTAGAGGCACTAGAGCGAGCAAAAGCGGGACAGAATCTACCTCGTACAGTAGAGTCGCTGCGCCAGGAGTTTGGACTTGCCGAAGAAAAGCTCTCAGCCTGATGACCAGCCACCCGAACGAGCCTCAGAGTCTGAGCTTGCTGAAAACAACACGCTCAGACGTACACTTGTGTTTGACGTTCGATTTTTGGAAGACTTAACCTACTGGGTTGAAACCAACCGAAAAACTGCTCTCCGCCTGCTATCGCTAATCGAAGAGATTGGGCGTACACCTTTTACAGGGACTGGAAAGCCAGAGCGCTTGAAATACCAGGACGGCAACGTTTGGTCGCGCCGACTAACGGACAAAGATCGCATTGTCTACCTGATCACCGACGAACGCATTGAGTTTTTGCAAGGACGCTATCACTATAGCGATCGCTAGAAGCACTTCTGTAGCACAATTACCCTTGCCGTAAATGCACTCCATTAGGCGTAATCGCTCCAAACCTATTAAAACGCAAAGGCGCGATCGCTTTTTCCTCGTTGGTAATTGGGCGATTCTCTTGTAGAGACGCTTCGCGAACGCACCTTGCTTGACGGTCATTAGTAGCGGCGATCGCTTCACACCTGTTGAACTTCAAAGGCGCGATCGCTTTGCATCATTGGCTTGGGCGATCGCACCTTGCTTGTCTGTCATGAGACCGGCGATCGCTCCACGTTTTATTAGAGCTGAGGGGCGATCGCCAGCATCAGCCATTATGATTGAAGTGACCATCTGCATTCAATTGAGCTAAGTCCATGACAGATGCCCTACGAACCTCTCGACTTCAGCATGCGATCGAGATTGCAGAAGCGTTATCGTTAGAAGAGCGTCAGTTGTTGCTGGAAATTTTGACGAAACGACTGCGGAGACAACAAGGTCAACAACTTCTGGACGAAGTTCAAGACGTTCACCAGGACATTGCAAAAGGCAGCATTAAGTACGGCTCTGTAAAAGACTTTCTAGCGGAGTTGGATGCTTGAGACAGCTCGCATGGAGTCCAAAATCTCTGCGTGCTTTTAAGCGTATGGTGCGCCAAAGCCCTCAACTGCGCCCCCTGATTGAGGAGACCCTGGAACAACTCGTCGAAGATCCGTTTCATCCCACGTTGAAAACTCATAAGCTCTCAGGTGAGTTTGCTGGCATTTGGGCTTGCTCAATTAACTACAGTTGTCGCATTCTCTTTGAATTTGTGGCTAACCCAGAAGCAAGTGAAGAAGACGCAATCTTACTGCTGAATCTCGGTGACCACGATGATGTGTATTAGCGATCACGTTTTTTGATGACAGGCGATCGCACCTTGCTTGACCGTCATTAGCAGGGCGATCGCGCTGCGTCAGTCGTAGCCTTGGGGCGCGATCGTCTTTTCAATACTCTAACCAGTCTGCATTCCCTGGAGAACTTGCCGGATGACGGCTGTAGGTACTTGATCGGTGACGATCGCCGCTCCAATTTGAGTGGGCAACACGAAACGTACCTGTCCTGCTTCTACTTTTTTATCGGCTTGCAGCGACGTGAGGATGGCATCAAGGTCAATGTCAGGCGGTAAGCGAGTGGGCAAGTGAGCGTTTTGCAGCAATGTAAGCTGGCGCTGGGCATTGGTTTCGTGCCAGAGCTGGAGCGCTACAGCAATTTGAGCGGCAGCAACCATGCCGATCGCCACCGCTTCGCCATGATTGACAACCTGATAGCCTGTAAGACTTTCGACAGCGTGACCGATCGTGTGTCCGTAGTTCAAAATTGCCCGTAGTCCAGCTTCCTTTTCGTCTTTGCTAACAACGTGTGCTTTTGCCTGACAGGAATGCGTGAGGATTACTTGCAGCAGTTCTGCACTCAGGTTGGCAAGCTGATCGAGTTGGGGTGCGGCTTCTAATTGAGCAAAGAGCTCACCATCCCAAATCACGCCGTATTTGATCACCTCTGCGATCGCAGCACGAAATTCTCGTACAGGCAGCGTCTGCAAGACTTGCGGGTCAATTAGCACTAGGCGCGGCTGATGAAAGGCTCCGATGAGATTCTTGCCCTGGGGATGGTTGACACCCGTTTTGCCCCCGATCGCCGCATCTACCATTGCCAGTAAGGAGGTTGGCACCTGCACAACGTTGATACCACGCAGCCAAGTTGCCGCCGCAAACCCCGTCATGTCGCCAATGACACCACCACCCAGCGCCACAAAGGTGGACGATCGCTCCAGCCGATTGCTCAATGCTGCATCGTAGATCTTAGTCAGCGTGTCAAGGGTTTTGTGCTGTTCGCCATCGGGTAGAAGGCACGTTGCTACGGTAAAACCTGCCTGTTTCAAAGACGCGATCACCCGATCGCCATAGTGTTCAAACACGGCTGGATTGGACACAACCAGCACCTGCTGACCCAACTTCGAGGGTTGTGCTGGAGTGCCCTGCATCCAGGTGCCGAGATGATCAAGGCTGCCAGGAGCGATCGCGATGTCGTAAGAATGCTGCGGTAAGCTGACGGGGATAACAGACTGCATGGGAGGGGGAAAGTTTTGAGTTGGAAGAGAGATGAAGAAGAAGGGATAAAGGATGAAGGATGAACGTTTTGAGTTCAGCCTTTGAACTGCCGCCTTCTGCCTCCTAAGTTTATTTGCCTCAATCTACCTTATGCGACCCATTGTTTTGTATAGTTTTGCTAGATCCGTAGAGAGATAACCCATGTCGTTTCTGCTTTTTCCTTTACTGTTAGGTGCGGTTTTTGTGTTGGCGATCGGGCTGTTCTTTACGCTGCGAGCGGTCAAGCTGATTTAGGTTGTTGATTGTTAGTGGTGAGTTGTTAGAACAAGCCTGGATAAGCTGACGAGCCCTGCTGGAAGCGTCCGCGAAACCAGGCTGCTATCACTAGCTAACCACTAAAAACTAGCAGCTAAAAACGTTTCTACTCACTGGCGATCGCGCTCAACACACGCTCTGCCTGTGCTTTGTAGGGAGCGGCTTTCTCTAGCCATCAGGCGGCTAGCGGCGCTTCCACCTGATGGCGAACAAGCTGGCGATCGTGAAGAACGTTCGCACGCTGCATCCGTTACAGACGCAGAAGAAGTGCCGACAGCCACCAGGTTGCCTCGCTGCTTGGCTGCTCGAAGAGATGCAGCCAAGCAAGCTTCTGAACGATCATACCTGAAAGAATAACCAAAACTGCCCACGCGCAGTCAGCTTCGGTCCGCGATCGTACGTTGCGGTCAACTAGCCGGAAATTCCCAGGT
>JACMKO010000530.1 GCA_014380065.1 Leptolyngbya sp. ES-bin-22
CGAAGCAGTAAAAGACGCACAGGAACCGTGCAAGTGGGAGTGCAATCACATTGAAAAATGGGCTGAGAAAGGATCCAGACCCAACAACTCTATAGACCATCCCAATAACGTCTAGCAAGGGTAATAAGTAAACCAAGCAGGCGAAGATGCGGTCTGTGGGAGAAATAGACCCGCGCCAAGTCATATTGCGTTCTCCAGATATGAGATGATTCTTTGTGCTGTGATATTGCTCAGGATAGCGCAGTTAGCGCTGGATGCCCACTTTACGGTTTTATGTTGCCTGGTTTTGGAGGAGGCGATCGACAATGCCAACGAGACGATCAATGTTGCGTTCCTGACGTTCTGCTGTTTCTGCCTGACGTGCCGCTGCCGCTGCTTGCCGTTCTGCCGCCACTGCTTGGTGCTCAATCATGCCCTTAATCTCACTAAACCCTTCAGTTAGATGACCAATCTGATCCGTAAGTGTGTCGATCTTATCTGTGAGGCTATTGATCTTATCTGTGAGAGCATCCAGCTTGTGGTTATGCTGGCTAGAGGACTGCATGAGAGCAGCCGTTGCCTGTATGAGCTGGTCTAGCTGGTGTTGAGTGGTTGGAGTAGGCATCTCAGCGATGGGCACACAGAGCAACTGAGAGCAGATTGTAGCTTTACTCCAGTAACGTCGATCGTTTACATTCGCTATGCATCAGCTAGTCAAGGCGATCACGCCTTCTGGTTTAGCGCGATCGTCTCAGCCATCCAACCGTGTCGAACCCAAATACTTCGTCAGGTAGGGCGAAAAAACCTCGTAAATGAGCGTGAGGGGTTGTCCGCGATGCCAGAACAAGTAATGGCGACCCCAGAGCGGTCCTGGTTGCCCAAATGCCTGCTCTAGCGCTGCCGAATGCCCATAGTAGATGCCCTGTACATCACGGTACAGCTCCGTTCGTAACTGGGCAAGGCTCGCCCAGATCGGGAGCGATCGGTTTTGCAAGTACTCATCGACATGGCTTGCTTCCCACCAGGAGGTGGCATAGGCAAGACGCTGCCCTGACGCTGTTCTCAACCAGACCTGCCGCCGTAGTCGTGGTCCGGGCACAACTTGAAGCTGATTCGGTGCGTGATCGCCATCCATCCCGATCGCGGACATATCAATCACATCCACCTCTGTTGGTTCGCCTGTAAGCAACTGGAGGTGACGCGTCGGTGAGCCATCGCCCAGCATCAGCATTTGCCAGGTCGGTGCTAGTTTACTGTGGGGGAGTCCTTGCTGCACAACAGCCTCATCGCCCTGCCAGATCGGGTCAAGTGGATACCAAATGGTAGGCAAAGTGGGGCGATCAGCGGCGGAAAGGGCGATAGTCAACTTCTTTACACAACTTAACCTCAGTACGACTATAGCGCTCTGGCTGGGAAAGTTTTTGGGAATGCAGCGAGAGACAAGAGGAGTTGTTAGTTCTTAGCAGTAGGGAAGACAAGAGTCAGACGGTAAAGGCAAAAGAAACTCAGCGCTTAAAACTCTCTTCTACCTCAAACCGCGAAACTTTCATCCCTCATCTCTCATCCCTACGTCCTTTCCTCCCAGGCTCTCATCTTGCCGGGATTCAATAGCCCTTGGGGATCGACCGTTTCCTTGAAGCGTAACTGCTCTACGTCAATCGTCTTCCTACCGCCATCTTCCAACACATAAGTATGAGGATTCGCAATGAACGCGCCGTTTTCTTCGTGGTAGTGAATGATCTCTGCCAGCCGCTCTGGGGTGGTGTAGCGCACAATTTGCAGGGCGGCAGGGACAGCTTGACCGCCAATGCGAACAAACTCCAGATGCATCATGACTTCATCACCAAAGTGTTGATACATATGCTCCACCAGCTTCAGCTCTTTGTCCGGCGGAAACATAGTTTGGAGGTAAGTGAGCGACGGATCAACACTGCGGGCGTGCAGTGTAGTGTGGTTCCAGGAGTATTCCACCAGCGTGGTGCCCTTGCTGGCTTCCTGCGCACTTTTCTGTAGGCAGATAGTGCCCTTGTACTCTTTTACCAGTTCGGCAAATGGTTCTAGAGCCGACTCGGCGACCATGACCAAGGCACAGTGGCTTCCAGCCGCTATGACGTTACGGAAGGCAGCAAAATAGGTAGGGATTGGGTCAGCACAAATGCAGGCAAGCTTTTTGATAATGCCATCGCTGTCGCTGAATGCTTGACCAAAGCGAGCAGCAGCCATGAAGTTGGGGAAGGCAACGATCGCTTCTGCCCAAGCATAGGCAGGCGCAAGCGGAATTTCTAGTTCGGTAATAATGCCGTTGGTGCCATAAGCATGAGCGACTTTGTAAACATCGTCGCCGCGTAGCTCAATGACGCGAGGCTCGTCTTCCATCGTGACTACGCGCACGGCAAGGAGATTGCCTCGATCGCGGATTTGCCCGTAGGTAATAGACCCAATGCCACCGCTGCCGCCACCAATAAAGCCACCGATCGTGGCAGTGCGATAGGTCGAGGGCAGCATCCGAATTTCCCAACCAGTGCTGCGCGCTTGTTTATCGAGCGCTGCCAGTTTTACGCCGGACTCGACACACGCCAAGCCGGGCTTCACCCACTTCACAGCCTGCATCCGCGACATGTCGAGAATGATCCCCCCTTGCAGGGGCACACACTGCCCATAATTACCTGTCCCAGCACCCCGGACGGTCAATGGCAGCTTATGTTTGACACATGCTGCTGCAACTCGCATCACCTCTGCTTCGTTGATCGGGCGCACTACAAGTTCACCTCGCTTATCCTCCAAGAGCGGTTGCAGGATGGGGCTAAACGTGTAGTAATCCTGAGAAAGCTTAGTGATTTGCGTCAGATCGGTAATGATTTCTAATCCATCTAGCTCGGCGACAAGGGGCTTAAGGTCAACAGGGGGAGTGGTTGTAGAAGTCATGGGCTAAGGTGCAAATGGATTGGTAGCCTCTCTCGTGCTACCAGAATCCAGCATGACACAGATTATTTAGGGCAAGTGGTAGTGATAGTAGCGGAATGATGCCGAGCGCTGAAAGCAGCCTAGCGCTGTTTTACCCTTTGCCTTCTGCCTCTTCTGAGAACACAAAAACACTATGGGTACTAGGCTATCGTCCTCGAAGGAACTGTACTAAAGTGATCGCCAACCAACCTAGAAGAGCGTAGACCACGATCGCCACCAAAACGTTGAGATCAAAAATATTTGCGCCACCTCCAGTAACAGGGCTAATAAAAAGAGTAGAAAACGGAGCGATCAATGGATCGGAAATGTTGTAAATAAACTGAGCAAAAGCATTTTGGGTATTTGCTCCAGACAAGCGCAGAATAAACCGCAGGATCAAGAGGATCTCCAGCAATCCAACTAAAAAAGATATGCTGTTAATCACCCAGGCAAACGTTGTATTCCTTTTAGCGGCTTCTAAACGTCCTTGTTCCTGTTGGAGCCGAAAAGCTTCTTCCTCTCGCAGCAACTCTCGTCTTCGTTCTAGATTCTCCTGATTATTTGGATCGTGCATATTGGGTCTCCTGCTTCAGTGTGCTCTACTAGCGCCCATATTATAGAGTTGTCTGCCGTTGGATTGAGGTTTGTTGGAGAAGTTTTAGAATCGCCAAAAAATCTTTCACTACGGGCGCAAGATTAACCTCGTTCAGAATGGGAACGTGGACAAAGAGAGCCTGACATGTCAAGCGACGATCGCGAATATGCTGTAAGACCGAGTAATAAAGATGATTACAGACAAACGTTCCAGCATCGTGACTGACGTTGGTAGCCACTAACCCGTCCACTAGACGATCGACATCAACAGTTGTCCATAGCACTTTTGCTTGATGCTTACCATTCGACTCTACAGTGAGCAGCGATCGACATTCAGCCATCCCACAACAGACAACGATATTGGGTTGAAAAGCATCGATTTCGGCGATCACAAACTGCGGTGCCAGTTGGAAATCGACAGGCAATTTGCGCAATAGCGACATCTTGCTGTCAAGTTCAGCGAACAAGTTTTGCTGAATCATTGTCTCGATTAGATCATCTGAAGCATTTGAGAGATGATGCGATTTCCAAATGTCGAAAGAAGTAATTAAGATTTTGTTAGTCATACTCGATCGCAGCCAAGGGAGGCTTAAGGAGTTTAGCTGAGGTGCAGCGACTATGTGGTCTTATTGCCAGCATTGAAGACGAATAAACATCTGTAAAGGGTCATCTTTGGACGAGCAAAGCTTGCTTCTTAATAAATAGCTCTCAAAATCTCAAACCAGACTCGAAATCAGATTCTATGTCTTTGAAGGCAAGTAACAGAACGCCGCACAATGCTTAATGGCATACAGCAGTTTGCAGCTAAATGAAGTACACACCTTAAGTCCAAAAGCCTTGTTTTTAGCCTTTTTTACTCCTGATCTCTAACGTCTGACTCCTGAATGCTGCTATGAGGTTTAGCGCTCTTTTTAACCGCGCAAACCTAGCAACTCTTGGGATGATGCCAAAAGCTTAATCCTGACTAGCAGCAGTTTTTTCTCGGAGTTAAGCGCAAATAGCCAGGAGACGTTAACCGAAAATAAAGGTGTTTGCACCTTGCCAACCACCTGCACCTCAGTACAGCCATCATCTAGTAGTTGTACAACGCCTTGGCGCGGTTGCAGGTTAAAACCTCTGGCTTCGGTTTGTAGATACGCCGCGATCGCGTTCTCTCCCACCACAGCTTGCTCAAACGGTGGCTGCATCTCACCATCAGCCGCAAATAGTTGACTTGTTGCTTGAAACGCCCCTTCATTGAGCGTTTCAAAGTAGCGCGAAATCACTGGCTCGTTAACACCAACGATCGTCAGCGATGGATACGCTGTAGTTTGTGGTGACGCAGTTGGCGAAGTCAAGCTTTTTATATCCATGATGGGTACTGCACTCGCCATATTAACTCCATCATTAGAATACGCAGGCAACCGATCGAGAGTGTGCCTCCTTAGAAAGATTTCGACACGCGGTAGAGATGCTTTTAGAAGATGGCTGGGTGCAGCCATCGCATCTAGACCAATTGGTGAAACTGTGATGCCAGGACGGGGACTTGAACCCCGGACACGAGGATTTTCAGTCCTCTGCTCTACCAACTGAGCTATCCCGGCGGAGATTTAGCGCTTAACCAACTTAGCAAACCTATGTAACCAAATGCAAGCTAATTCTTGGAAAGGGGCGATCGCACGGCTGAGACAATGTGTGTAGCCAAAGTAGGAAGCTAGTCTCATGCGGCAGAATGGGACTATGCGGTATCGTTCTACTGCTGATTCCTTCATTTTCTAACGCATGGACTGGCAGGAGATTTCTGGCAACTGGGTCTTGGTGCCACCACGACCCACTGCGATCGTGCATTTTCTGGGTGGTGCGTTTGTCGCAACAGCGCCTCACGTCACCTATCGCAGATTTTTAGAGCAGTTAGCCGCACAAGGGTACGTGATTGTTGCTACACCGTTTGTGAACACGTTTGACCATACCGCGATCGCAAAAAACGTGCTCAAGGAGTTCGATCGAGCTTTGGAGACGCTTTATACCAAGGTTCTCCGCAAACGCTACCTGCCGATCTACGGTGTCGGGCACAGCATGGGCTGCAAGCTGCATTTGCTCATCGGCAGTCTGTTTCCCGTAGAGCGGGCGGGCAATATCTTGATCGCGTTCAACAATTTTTCGGCTCGTAATGCCGTTCCGTTAGTAGAGCAGTTCTCGCCTGTGTTCGCGGTTGAATTTACCCCTTCACCACTGGAAACCAATCAGCTTGTTTCCCAAAGCTATCAGGTGCGCCGGAATTTGCTGGTGAAATTTACGAACGACACGATCGATCAAACGGTTACTTTGGCAGATGTCTTGCAAACCCGCTTTCCAGGCATGATTGCTACTCAAACGCTCTCTGGCAATCATCTCACGCCGCTTGGTCCTGATGTGAGTTGGCAAGCAGGCGCAGTGTTTACACCCTTTGACGCGATCGGGCAATGGGTGCGCCAGGAGGTTTACCGAGAACTCCATCAGCTAGAACGTACAATCTTGCGCTGGCTTGATCCATTAGCCTCTCTCAGCTAGAACCCGCGTTGCTGCTTTAGCTTCTGGCTGGAATGTTGTGGACTAGAGGCGTAGACACATACCTCTGGTCTTTTCTGCGCAGAATGCACAGCATAATCTAACTCCCGCATACTTCGTTAGGTCATTGGCGATGACATTTTTCAAGCCTCTATTGCAAGTAGGGATGATTTTTTTACTCACCGCTCTTTTGTGTGCAGTGCTGGTCGAACTTCTACAAGCAAGCCCCCTGTGCAGCATTGGTTTTTTCTTCATCGGTACGCTGGCTGTGGTCTTAACCGTTGATGCTCTTTAGTTAGGTGTTTCAGCTAACTGAAACAAAAGCTGGTCAGCGACGTAAAGACGTTAGCTCAACCCAAGGCGATTTTAACGAAAGAGGTGTCAGCACAGGTCTCGCTTTTAATATAGACAAAATGTTCACACCAAGCCCGAGCCATGTTTGAGGGCGACGCGCCTTAGCGAGGCTCGAATCTCATGATAGGATTCATTGGATTTAGAGTGAGCACTGTGGAGATGCCGATGGACATTGAAGCTGACGTTGAGAGGAACGGGCTGATGGACGTTGAAGTGGTACAAAAAACGCTCAACCGTTCTAGAGCCTCGATTTATCGGTACGCTAATACTGATGCAACGGCTTTAAATCCGCCCTACAATCCAACCCTGTTGAACCCCGAATTGCGCTTGCACAAGGATGACGTGTTGCTTTTCCACCCCAATGAAGTTGCCCGCTTCGCTCGGGATGTGTTGAAGATGAAGCAGGTCACGATCGAAGTGCGTGAAGCCCCTCCCACTCCAACGCAGGAGTTGCTACAGGCAATATTGGCAGAATTGCAGAGTATTCATACGTTATTGAAGGAGCGATCGTAGGAAAGGCTAGGGCTAACGTTGAGTTTGTTTACTAGAGTCCACTACCTAAGACGGACTCATTAAAATAATCGCTAGAGTGACATGAAGCGAAACATCGGTTAGATTCGTTAGACTAATATTTGATGCACAGAGATTTTTTATGGAGCCAGAGAGTCAGTCTGTTAGCCCGTCTGAGCAATCGACTAATCGGGCGGCAGGCATGATCGGGGTTGCGATCGCCATTTTGACACTCATTGCGCCCTTAGCGGTGATTGCTTACTCTTCGGGCGGTTCAGACTCGTTGCCCTCTGGTGGCTATGCCTTGCCTCAAGCGAACGGTCGTTAGGGCATGAGCCATTTTTTGGCGATCGCCCTTGCGTGAAGGGAGCAAGATCTTGCAAAATAAATGGAGATGCAAAGGCTTCCTCGGATCGCTATGATCTAAGTGAAGCGTCTTCTCATTCGGGATTTTCTGAGCGGAACCATGACATCATACGCAACGACCTCGGCTAAAGCTGAAATGAGTGAACTACGGCGGCTAAGAACCTTGCTACCGCCGGAGCTTCAGAGTTGGGTTTCAGTTGAGGGCACAACAGCCGTTAATCCACCGCTGGTCACTTGCGAAGAAATTGGCAAGGATGAAGTCGAAATCCAAATTGACATGGTGAAGTGGGAGCAGTTAGCAACCGACCAGCGCAATCTGTTGTTCTGGCATGAAATCGCACGCATCCAGAACGACACAATTCCCAGAGATGGTTGGGAGATGGCGGCTCTGGCGATCGGCTTGGGTGGAGCGGTTGGCGAACTTTGGGTGCAAGATGGTCTGTTGCTGCTGCTAGCGCTGGGTCTGTGCGGTGTTTCAGGTTGGCGGCTGTGGCAGAAGAACAACGCTGAGAAAACCATGAAAGAGGTGCTGGATGCAGATGAGAAGGCGATCGCGCTTGCCACTCGCTTTGGCTACACCCTCCCAAACGCCTATAAAAGCCTTGGTAGCGCTTTGAAAGTGCTGATCGAGCAATCGTCTAAAAAACGGCAGCGGACAAAGTATGAAGCGCGCCTGGATGCACTCAAAAAAAGCGCTGCAAAGGCAAAAGCCAAAATGAAGGGCACTGAAAGCGAAGTCTACTAGATAACATTGATCGATTCGGTCTGGTCCGGTTAAGCATCAGCCAGTTGGCCGCAGCAACTAAATTCCTGATTCAGGTGTTTTCTACCTACTCTACCCTTACACCCAATGTTGCTGCCTCAAACCTGACGCGTTCATGCGACATTTTCCAATCATGAGATTTCTGAAAACGCAAGGTTTTCCACAGAAATCTCTGGTTTTGCATAGGTTTTCCACAGACTTCCGTGGGTTTTCCACAGAGAGCGATTCTGCCAGAAAGCCTTAAGTCGGACTCAGGTTACTCCCACTCGATCGTGCCAGGCGGCTTGGAGGTGATATCGTAAACCACACGATTGACTCCTCTCACTTCGTTCACGATCCGGTTTGAAACGGTTTCTAGCAAATCGTAGGAGACACGAGACCAATCCGCAGTCATGCCATCTTCGCTAGAAACAAAGCGAAGCACGATCGGGTAAGCATACGTGCGTTGGTCACCCATGACACCCACGCTACGAATCGGCAGCAAAACCGCAAACGCTTGCCACAGATCGTTGTAAAGCCCCGCTCGATTAATTTCCTGCCGCACAATCAGGTCGGCATCGCGCAAGATGTCTAGACGATCTTCCGTCACTTCGCCCAAGATGCGGATAGCTAACCCAGGACCAGGAAATGGCTGTCGCAGCACAATTTCTTCGGGTAAGCCGATCGACCGACCGACTCTGCGGACTTCATCCTTAAACAGCTTACGGAGTGGTTCGATCAGCTTAAACTGCAAATCTTTGGGCAAGCCACCTACGTTGTGATGACTTTTGATTTTGACTGCCACCCGTTCGCCCGTTTGGGGATCAACATTCGTGTCAGCCGATTCAATCACATCCGGGTAGAGCGTGCCCTGAGCAAGATAGTCAAAGGGACCCAACCGCCGAGACTCTTCCTCGAAAACACGAATAAATTCATGTCCAATCCGCTTCCGTTTGACTTCGGGATCGGTAATGCCCTTGATTTGCGCTAGAAAACGTTCGCGTGCATTGACATACACAACCGGAATATGAAATTGCTCTCGAAACAATTTCACCAGTCGCTCCGGCTCTAGCTTGCGCATAAAGCCCTGGTCAATAAACATGCAGGTAAGCTGCTCACCAATCGCCCTATACAGCAAAAATGCGAGTGTAGACGAGTCAACCCCCCCGGAGAGCGCTAGCAGCACCCGCTTATCGCCGACTCTTGCTTGAATCTCGCGGATCGACTCTTCAACAAAGGCATCTGTTGTCCACGTCGGATCACAATGGCAAATGTGGTACACAAAGTTACGGATTAGTGCCAGACCGCCAATAGAATGCACGACCTCTGGGTGAAACTGCACCCCATAGAGCTTGCGCTCGTGGTGGGCGATCGCGGCGCAGGCAGTATTTGCCGTATGCGCCAGTAGCTCAAAGCCCTCTGGTAGATGCGTCACCGAGTCACCGTGACTCATCCACATTGTTGTGCCGTCTTCTACATTCGTCAGCAGATCGGTGGGATCATCAATGGTCAAAGATGCTTTGCCATATTCCGCTAGCTCAGAACGCTCCACGCCGCCGCCAAGCTGCTGCACCATCAACTGCATCCCATAGCAAACGCCCAAAACGGGCAAGCCTAAGTCCCAAAGTTCGCGATCGCACTGAGGCGCACCGTTGTCATACACCGACTTGGGACCGCCTGAGAGGATAATGCCTTTCGGATTGAGCTGTCTCAGTTGCGCTGCTGTTGTCCGATAGGAAAGCACCTCTGAGTAAACTTGAGTTTCCCGAATGCGACGAGCAATCAGCTCAGAGTACTGAGAGCCAAAGTCTAGAATGACGATCATTTGGCGATCAAGCCGATTCTGGTCGATGGATTCGACCTGGGAGTGTTGTTCTGTTTGTAGAGTCACCGAGGAGTCCTAAAATTTGCTGCAAAGTGGACAATGAGAGCGAGAATGTTGGCTCTAACAGTGAGTTTCAAACAGTCAATTTCAAAGAACCAGCCCTTTTCAAACCAAAACACTCAAACCACAAGATTTAAATCGCGATGCGTAAATTTGCGTACTGTAACTAGACTAGCAAAACTTGCTCAAGTAAAGCGACACCCGCTTGACTCTTCACTAGAATCTGACGGTCACGATCG
>JACMKO010000531.1 GCA_014380065.1 Leptolyngbya sp. ES-bin-22
ACCCGAATCAAGACGCAAGCATGGATGCCTTTGGTCGAGCGAAGATCATGCGTCCCGCTGAGGTTTGCAGAGCGCTCGTAACAATCACCTGCAACTCGCCACCGACGTAGCTACGACCGTCTTCCACAACAACCATCGTGCCGTCATCCAGATAGCCTACACCTTGAGTCGGCTCCTTCCCTTCCTTGAGAATTTTCAAGTCGAGGCTGTCACCGGGCAGATAGGACGGACGCACGGCTTGTGTCAAGTCATTGACGTTGAGGACAGATACTTGCTGTACGGTCGCAACCTTGTTTAAGTTGTAGTCGTTAGTAAGCAGCGTGCCGTTGATTTCATGCACCAGGCGAACTAATTTTGCATCGACAGTCGGGACATCATCATAGTCAGCCGAGTGGATGATGATGCGATCGGGATACGTTTCTTTCATGCGGCTAAGGATATCCAATCCACGTCGTCCCCGCACCCGTTTCGTATCGCTCGACGCATCAGCAACCTGCTGTAGCTCCGCCAACACAAACTGAGGCACTAGAATCTGTCCCTCCAGAAAGCCGGTGCCCAGGAGTTCTTCAATGCGACCGTCGATGATGCAGCTTGTATCCAAAACCTTGGTGGAAGCTGGCTTAAGTGTGCCTTCTGCCAACAGCGTTGTTTCTACCGTATTGGGGTTAATCAGCCGCAGCAATGTCCGACCATGCGTGTCTGCCAGCGTAATCCCCGAAAAGGAGAAAAGAATACTGCCCAACACGGCTGTTAGGGGCTTGAGGAAGGAAAACTCAGGCGGAATGGGGAGTAGAAAAATCGGTGCCAGCATCAGGTTTGCCACCAGCAGCCCCATGACTAAACCAACGGCGCGGCTCAAGAGGACATCGGCTGGCAACTCACGAAACTGTCGCTCGAAGCGCCGATACATCGTTTGCACAGCTAGACCGATCGCAAAACCGATTAAAGCGCCAAAGCCAGCCGTAACCCACTGCAAAGCGTTTTCGTTGCTGACTTGCTGTAGTACGCTGATTGGCAGCTCTTGGATGCCGTTAAAACCGATCCCCGCCCCTGCTAGGATAAATGAAAGAATTATGATGGCATCAAGCATAAGCTCAGGTTGGTTGGAGGAATAATTCCAAGCGTGAGTAAGGAATCTGCCGATCTGGGTGTCGAGCCAGCGAAAAGATTTTAATCACAAGCGATACAAAAGCGTTCAGCGATTCAACTGGCGTGGCGGTCAGGCGGCATAGCTTTATTATACTCTTCGTACCTGCAATGCTTTTGCCTCAGGCACACTCTAAGGAAACAATTAACCTTGCCGCACTACCGGAATCTTCGTATCTCCACATTCCCTTTTGTCGGCGGCGCTGCTTTTACTGCGACTTTGCGGTTTCGGTGGTGGGCGACAAGCTTCCAACAGCGCGAAAAGAGGGGTTGCCAGAGCCGTTGACAGGCAGCAATTCTGGATCGATCGCCCACTACATTGAAGTGCTTTGTCAGGAAATTCGCACGACAACAACGTTTGGGAAGCCCCTCCAAACGATTTTTTTCGGGGGTGGCACGCCGTCTCTACTAGCGGTTGAGCAACTCAGCCGGATTCTCGTCACGCTGGATCAGCAGTTTGGCATTGCGGCTGGGGCTGAAATTTCGATGGAGATTGATCCCGGTACGTTTGATCTGGCGCAAGTGCAAGGCTATCGATCGGCTGGCGTGAATCGGGTAAGTCTGGGTGTGCAGGCGTTTCAGCCGGAGTTGTTGCAAGCCTGTGGTCGATCGCACACCATCACAGACGTGTACCAGGCTGTAGAGTGGGTACGGCAAGCGGAGTTTGAGAACGTCAGCCTCGATTTAATCTCTGGTCTACCGCATCAAACGTTAGAGGATTGGCAAGAATCCTTAGAAAAGGCGATCGCCCTTGCGCCCACGCATGTCTCTTGCTACGACCTGACCATTGAACCCGTTACTGCCTTTGGTCGGCAATACAAACCGGGAATGCAGCCCCTTCCCTCCGATGAAACAACGGCTGAGATGTACCGGACGGCTCAACGGTTGCTTACCGCAGCGGGCTACGACCATTACGAGATTTCTAACTACGCCAAATCAGGCTACCAGTGCCGCCATAACCGCGTCTATTGGGAGAACCGATCGTTCTATGGCTTTGGCATGGGCGCGACGAGCTACATTGAGCGCGATTCTCTTCGAGACGGCAAAGCCGAACGCGTTTCTCGACCTCGGAAAACGCGCGAATATTACGAGTGGGTGGAGGGAAGGATAAAGGATAAAGGATTAGGGATCAAAGCTGGACAAGTTAGTTCTTTAGCCTTGAGCCTTAATCCGACCGACCTTCTTCTCGACACGCTGATGCTGGGGCTGCGGTTAGCAGAAGGATTGAGTCTGGTGTCACTGATAAAGCAGTTTGGCAAGGCGGCGATCGAGCGCGCTTGGGCGTGTTTACAGCCGTTTTATGCCAATGGCTGGATTGTGTTGACGACTGAGCAAGGCGATCGAAGCAACTTACCTTTCACAACCTTGCCGACATCTGGACGACTGCGATTGACCGACCCAGAGGGCTTTTTGTTCTCTAACGTGATTCTCGTCTCGCTGTTTGAGGAGTTTGAGTAGAGAATTGCAGAGACTGCTTGCTCTCTATGCCCTAATTTTCCGATGCTTAAGTCCATCACGGCATAGTGCACAACTATCTACCCTTTAATAATCGATCGCACTCTGCATGAGTGCCAGTCCAAAACCAGGCAATGTCGGCATTTTCTTCCACTGCTAGTAGTCCTTCAACTAAAATTTGACGGGTAAACCAAAGCTGGGGAAATTTTAAGGTGTGTTTTTTGAGGTTTTTCAACTCGTCAAAAAATTCTTGACAGAACACTAGGGCGCGATAGTGGATCCAATCCGCACTGATCAAAACTTCATAGCTAGAACTTGCTGCGTAATTTGCTGAAGTTTCGCTTTTTGATTGGGCGTTAGCAGAGCAATATCTTTCTGAGCTTGCTTAGAAAAGAGAACCTGAAACGATTCCATAGGTTTAATCGAATACTTGATCGGCTGTCAAAACCTCACCTCGGCTATATTCTTGCCGCGCCTGTTGAATATCGTCTAACAACGTTGGATCTTTAAGCAGGTCAATCGTTTCAATCAAGGCTTCAAGTTCCTTCTGGCTGATTAACACAAAGCTTTTATTCGCCTGCACGATCGCCACGCCTTAAGGAGCTTGACTGGCGCGATCGAGAATCTCATCAAAATTATTCTGAGCGCGATCGCTGGTCACTTGATACATAAATATTTTCCATCAATTAAGCGAAAGTATACAAATATTTTACTGTAGTGTTCAATTGACAAGAAGGTTGGGCGCGATCGCTCATTCTACAAAGTTTGCGGTGTCTCATCCCAATTCAATAAACCTAAATTGATGACTGTTCCAGGTTCAGCTTTTGGATACGTGATTTCGATTTCTTCAAGTAGATGAATATAGTATTTCCGCACACGTGGATTTATGTTTTCGGACTCAGACATTCCTCGAATTGTGATAGACGCTTCCTCTGGCTCACAGCCTAAGATTTGTCTCACAAAATCCGGCTGCCCTCCAACAAGGATAAAATCCAGTGTATTAGCGACAA